>NZ_JBHTSA010000124.1:0-22713 GCF_042795405.1 Streptomyces sp. NPDC056480
CCCCTCGGGGAGCGCCCGCCCTCGTCGTGCGTCAGTGGCGGCGGAGGCGGACGAAGCGGTCGGAACAGCAGGTCACAGCGCGCTGTCGAGCCAGCGGACGACGTTGGAGATGTGGATCGTCGCCCAGGCCTCCGCCGTGCGCGCGTCGCGAGCGGCGAGCGCGTCGAGGATCGCCCGGTGCTCCGACAGGGTCCGGGCCACGGCCGTCTCCTCGGTGATGCCGCGCCACAGCCGTGCCCGCACGGTGGCGCCGGAGATGCTGTCGAGGAGCGAGCACAGCAGGGGAATCCCGGAGGCCGCGGCGATGCGCCGGTGGAACTCCAGGTCACTGGCGACGAGTTCCTCCAGGCTCGGGGCGTCCCCGAGCCGGTCGAGGAGCTCCTGGAGCTCCCCGATCTCGTCCTCGGGGATGCGCTCCGCCGCCAGCGCGGTGGCCGCCGGCTCCAGGATGCCCCGTACCTTCAGGGCCTGGAGCGCCTGGTCGTCCTGGTGGAAGTCCAGGACGAAGGACACCGCTTCGAGCAGCAGCGGCGGTTCGAGACTGGAGACGTACGTCCCGTCGCCCTGCCGTACGTCGAGGATGTTCAGGAGCGACAGCGCCTTCACCGCCTCGCGCAGGGAGTTGCGCGACAGGCCCAGTTCCGCGGCGAGGTCGGCCTCCTTGGGCAGCCGGTCCCCCGGGCGGAGCGCGCCGGAGACGATCATCTCCTTGATCTTGCCGATCGCCTCGTCCGTCACTGCCAAGGCGTCCTCCTGTGCAAGGCCAAATACATCGGATGTGTGTGCTGGGCGCCACCTTACTGCAGGGTCCGCTTCCCTTCTCCGTCAGCGGGCGTTGGGGCCCACGTCCGCCGGGGTCAGCGGGCGCCGGAGCGGCGTCGCCGTCGCGTACTCGTCGGCACCGACGTCACGCACGCCGCCCCGCGCGTCGCCGTCGATGTCATGGGTGACGGGCGCCGGGGACAGCGTGGCCGCGCCGATCGCCCGGCTCGTGCTCGACAGGCGGTACACCCCGTCGGAGCCCCGTACCAGGCGGGGATCGGCCCGCAGGAATCCGCCGGCGGGGATGTTCCCGTCGGCCGCCGCGCCGAACAGGATGTTGCTCTGCCAGGTGAAGCGGACCGTGGTCGCCATCTCCACCAGGCTGCCGGTCTGGCCGACAAGGAGGTTGTCGGCGACGGTGACGTCACGGGGTTCGTGCGGGCGGTGGCTCTCGCCGGAGAGTGCGCCGCCCGCGTTGTCGAGGAGGGTGTTGTGGGCGATGAGGACGCGGTCGGGCGCGTCGTTGCCCCGGCGGGCCTCGGCCGATTCGCCGGGGACGTGGTCGCGTTCCGTTCCGCTGCCGATGACCATCGCCCGCCCGCTGAGGCCGGCCAGGTAGTTGTTCACGATGACGTGGTCGTTGCCGTAGATCCGGACGCCCTCCTCGCCGCCGATGAGGTAGTTGCCTTCGACGAGGGTGCCGTTGCCGTGGCGCAGGACGATGCCGCCGAGGCTGTCGCGGATCGTGTTGTAGCGGATGACGTTGTCGGAGCTCTTGACGGAGATGGCCTCCGGGTCGCCGTCGGCCCGCTCGAACAGGTTGTACTCGACGAGGGCGTGCGCGCTGGACAGGGCACGGGGGCTGACTCCGAGGCGGATCGGTTCGCCGCCGTTGGCGCCCGCGAAGGTGTGGTCGGAGAAGTGGTTGCGGTGGACGTGCACGCCCTGGGCCATGGCCTCGCTGCCCGAGCCCTCGATGCCGAGGAAGATGCCGAGCGTGGTCTTGCCGTGGAAGTGGTTGCGGTCGATCACGGCCTCGTCGCCGCGCACCATGACCCAGTGCAGGCCCTCGATGTCCGCGAGCTGGAAGTCGTTGCGGGTGAGCCGGATGTACGTGCAGGTGGGCGGGATCTCCAGGGTGGTGCTCTGGCGGAAGGAGAAGCCGCTCACGGTCACGTTGCTGGACGCGTCGAAGACGAAGCTCCGTTCGCCGCGCAGCACGACGCCGCCCCGTGACGCGGCGACGATGGTGATCGGCGCGGTGCGGGAGCCGTTCCTGCCGGTGATGGTGAGGGGCTTGGCGGCGGGGACGGTGTAGGTGCCGTTCGCGACGACGATGCGGGTTCCTGGTCCCGCCGCGTCGATCGCGTCCTGGAGGTCGTCCAGGGAGCCGACGTCGACGGTGGGGCCCAGGGGGCGCGCGGGCTTGCACCGGGCGGCGTTCGCGTACGCCGGGGCGGCGAGGGGCAGGACGGCCGCTGCCGCCCCTACCGCGGTGCCGGTGAGGAACGTGCGTCGTTGCATGGTGCCTCCGTGATCGGTCGTGTGAGTCGGATGAGTGGTACGCGTACGGCCCGTCACTTCGAGTCGGCGGGCCCGGACGGGTCCGTCAGGTGCAGCTCGATGACGGGCACGGGTGTGTCGGGCCGCCGCACCGGGAGCCGGAGCGTGAGGGTGCCGGCCGGCTGGCCGCCCATCTGGGTGTTCATCGCGGGGCGGTCGGGGTCGAGCGGCTCCTGGACGATCTCCGAGGCGTCGTTCAGGAGCTGGGCGTACCGCACCCGGCCCGCGAGGCCGGGCAGGTGCAGATGGCGCAGCGGCCAGGAGAAGAGGTGGACGTAGAGCCGGTCGCCGCGCTGGGTGTACCGGCAGTCGGCGGGCGGGGTGTACGGGGAGGGGCCGCAGCCGCGTACGGACCGTTCGTGCAGGCCGGTCCAGCGGCCGATCTCGGCGAGGGCGGCGGTGTCGCGCGGGTCGAGGTCGCCCCGGCCGGTGGGCCCGACGTTCAGCAGGAGGTTGCCGCCCTTGGAGACGCCGTCGACGAGCATCCGGATCAGCAGGTCGGGGCTCTTGTGGTCGAGGTTGTCGCGGTCGTAGCCCCAGCTGCCGTTGAGGGTCTGGCACGCCTCCCACAGGACGGGTCGGCCGTCGACGGTCATCGGCGCGGACGGCTGGTACTGCTCGGGCGTGACGAAGTCCCCTGGGAGGCCGGCCCGGTCGTTGACCAGGATGTGCGGCTGGAGCTCGCGGACCATCGCCATGAGCCGTGGGGAGTCCCAGTCGTCGGGGCCCTTGCCGCCCCACCATTCGCGGCCCGCGTAGGAGAAGTCGAAGAAGAGGTAGTCGACGCGTCCGTACTCCGTGAGCAGTTCGCGGACCTGGCCGTGCAGATACTCCTGGTACTCCCGGATGTCGCGGCCGGCCGCCGCTGCCTTGAACTCCTCGTCGTCGCGCCTCGGGTGGGTTCCGTCGACGGGGAAGGAGGGGTGGTGCCAGTCGATCAGGGAGTGGTAGAAGCCGACCTTGAGGCCTTCGGCGCGGCACGCGTCGACGAAGGGTCCGACCAGGTCGCGGCCGTGGGGCGTCTTCGTCACCTTGTAGTCGGTGAGCCGGCTGTCCCAGAGGCAGAAGCCGTCGTGGTGCTTGGTGGTCAGGACGGCGTACCGCATGCCGGCGGCCTTCGCCGTGCGCGCCCACCGGACCGGGTCGTAGCGGTCGGGGTCGAAGTGGTCGAAGTACACCTGGTACTGCTCGTCCGTCATCTTCTCCCGGGTCTTCACCCACTCGTGGCGGGCGGCGAGGGAGTAGAGGCCCCAGTGGACGAACATGCCGAAGCGGTCGTGGGTGAACCAGGTCGTGTCGGGCGAGGGGGCCGTCGGGAGGTCGGCGTCGGCGCTGGTGGAGGTCATGGGGCATCGTTCCTGTGCGGTGGGGAGGGGCGGCGGGCGGTCCGACGGCGCCGTCAGGCCGGTTCGTGGACGTCTTCGCGGAGCCGTACGCCGGGGGCGACGCGGTTCAGGTAGCCGGTGTCGTCGCGGCGGGTCAGGCCGCACGCCAGGTACTGCTCGTGCAGCCGGTCCAGTGCGTCGCGGTCGAGCTCGACGCCGAGTCCGGGTGTGCGCGGGACGGTGATCGCTCCGTCGGTGAAGCTCCAGGGTGTGGTGACGACGTCGTCCTCGGGCCGCTTCCAGGGCCAGTGGGTGTCCAGGTCGTGGGTGAGGGCGGGGGTGGCGGCGGCGAGGTGGACCATCGCGGCGAGGCTGATCCCGAGGTGGGAGTTGGAGTGCATGGACATCCCGATGCCGAAGTGGTGGCAGACGGTCGCCAGCTGCTGGGCGGCCTTGAGGCCGCCCCAGAAGTGGTGGTCGCCGAGCAGGACGCCGACGGCCCGGACGGGGACCGCCTGGGTCAGGTGCTCCCAGGTGACCACGCACATGTTGGTGGCGAGGGGCATCGGGGCGGTGCGGGCGAGGTCCGCCATGGCGGTGATGCCGGCGACCGGGTCCTCGAGGTACTCCAGTACTCCCGTCAGTTCGTCCGCCACCCGGGCGGCGGTCTCGGGGTCCCAGCTCGCGTTGGGGTCGAGGCGGAGCGGATGGTCGGGGAACGCCTCGCGCAGGGCGCGGATCGCGGCGACCTCGTCGTCCGGCGGGAGGACGCCGCCCTTGAGCTTGAACGAGCGGAAGCCGAAGCGGTCCGCCAGGAGCCGGGCCTGCGCCACGAGTCCGGCCGGGTCGAGGGCCGGTCCCCACGCGTCCGGCTCGTGGCCGGGGTGCGCGGCCCATTTCGCGAACAGGTAGCCGCAGAAGTCGATCCGGTCGCGGGTGGCGCCGCCGAGGAGGTCGGACACGGGTCTGCCGAGGTGCTTGCCCTGGAGGTCGTGGCAGGCCACCTCGAACGGCGAGGTGACGCTCGCGACCGTCTTGGCCGCCCCGCCCTCGCCGATGAGGCCGTGGGCGTCGCGTGCCACCCGGCCGCCGACGATCGCGTCGGCTCTGCGGGACAGTTCGTTGAGGTCGAAGGGGTCGAGGCCGGGCAGCTCGTCGGCGACGGCGCGGAGCAGGTCGAGGTGGGCGGCGTCGCCGTAGCTCTCGCCCAGGCCGTACGCGCCGGTGTCGGTCCTGACCTCCACCACCGCGCGCAGGGCGTACGGCTCGTGGACGCCGACGGCGTTGAGCAGCGGCGGGTCGGCGAAGGCGACGGGGGTGACGACGACGGAGGTGACCTTCACGAGGCCACCGCCACGGCGGGGGCGGCGGCAGTGCCTCGCTCCTCGGTGCGTGCGGCATCGGCGCCTTCCGTCGCGGCGGGCGGGGCGCCTTCCGCCATGCCGGACTCGGCGCCGCCGGCCGTCACGTCGGCCAGTGCGCGGCGGCCCCGGGCCAGGAGGTCCTTCAGCTGGTCGACGTGGTCGGGTGCCGCGTCGACCAGGGGTGCCCGGACGTGGCCGACGTCGAGTCCGCGCAGGCGGGCTCCTGCCTTGACGAGGGAGACGGCGTAGCCGGGGACCTGGTCGCGGAGGGCGGTGAGCGGCAGGTAGAAGTCGGCGAGGAGCCGGCCGGTGGTGGCGGTGTCGCCGGTCGTGAGGGCCGTGTGGAAGGCGCGGGCGATGTCGGGGGCGAAGCAGAGGACGGCGGAGGAGTAGTCGCGGATGCCGATGGCCCGGCAGGCGGTCGCGCTGACCTCGGCGGTGGGCAGTCCGTTGAGGAAGGCGAAGGTTCCGGCGCGGGGGTGGCCGCTGGTGCGTACGGCGGTGACCATGCGTGCCATCGAGTCCAGGTCGCCGTTGCCCTCCTTGATCCCGGCGACCTGGGGCACGGAGAGGAGCCGGAGGGCGGTGCACACGCCGATCCTGGCGAGGCCGCGCCGGTAGACGAGGACGGGGAGGCGTCCGGAGCGGGCGACGGACTCCACGTAGCCGAGGAAGCCGTCCTCGGTGCCGCCGACGAGGTACGGGGGCAGCAGCAGGATCCCGTCGGCGCCCGCGTCCGAGGCGGCGGCGACGGCTGCCCGGGCGTTGCCGAGGCCTCCTCCGGCGCCGGCGTACACGGGCACGCGGCCGGCGACGACGCGGACGGCGTGCCTGACGACCTCGGCGTACTCGGGGGCGCTGAGCGAGGAGTACTCCCCGGTGCCGCAGGCGACGAAGAGCGCGGCGGGGCCGTGGGCGAGCTGGTCCTCGATGTGGTCGGCGAACACGCTCGTGTTCACCTCGTCGGCGGGGGTGAACGGCGTGAGCGGGAAGGACATCAGGCCGGACGGGATCACGGGTGGTGGTCCTTTCGGAGGGGTCGGCCGTTCGGGTCAGCCCTTGAGGGCGCCGCTGGACAGGCCGTGGACGAAGGAGCGCTGGAAGAAGAGGAAGACGATGACGGACGGCAGCAGGGCGAGCAGCGACGCGGCCATCACCACGCCGGGGGTGACGAGGGGGTCGACCCGCAGCGTGCGCAGGGCGAGCGGCAGGGTGTAGGAGGAGGAGTCGGTGGCGACGAGCAGGGGCAGCAGGTACTGGTCCCAGATCATCGTGAAGCCGAAGACTCCGATGACGCCGAGCGCGGGCTTGCACATGGGGAGGATGATCTGCGCGAAGATCCGCAGGTCTCCGGCGCCGTCGATGCGCGCCGCCTCCTCCAGCTCCTTCGGCACCTCCTTCATGAACTCGGTCATGACGAGGATGGAGAACGCCCAGGCGCCGACGGGCACGATCATGCCGGCGAGGGATCCGATCAGGTTGATGTGGACGACCGGCAGGTCGGCGAGGATCACGGAGAGCGGGATGGCCAGGATCTCCTCGGGCAGCATCAGCGTGGCCAGGATCGCGACGAACGCGAGGGTCATGCCCCGGAACCGCTTCCTGGCGAGGGCGTAGCCCGCGAGGACGGAGACGGCGACCTGGAGGAGCAGTCCGAAGCCGACGACGAAGAACGAGTTGAGGAGGTACGTCAGGACGCCCTGGTCGAAGGCGACGGTGAAGTTGTCGACGGTGGGGTCGGAGGGGACGACGCTGAGCTGGGTGGGGTCCTTGACGTGGTTGAAGGCGCTGACGAGCAGGGCGAGGAGCGGTCCCGCGAAGACCACGAGGACGAGGAGGTACGTGAGGACCTTCAGGGCGCGGCCGGCGGCGCTGCGGCTCTCGGTCAGTCCGAGGGCGGTCTCGGTCGGCGCGCTCATTCGTTACCCCTCCGTCGGAACAGGTGGACGCCGACCGTGAGGAGCAGCGTCGCCAGGAACAGCAGGACCGCTCCGGCGGCGCCGACGCCGAGCCGGTTCTGTTCGAGGCCCAGTTTGTAGATCACGGTCATGACGACCTCGGTCGAGCCGTCGGGGCCCCCGTTGGTGAGCAGGAAGACCTCGGTGAAGACCCGTAGGCCCCTGATGGCGGCGAGGATGAAGAGGATGGTGAGGACGGCGCGCAGGCCGGGGAGCGTCACGTGACGGATGCGCTGGAACCTGGACGCGCCGTCGACCTTGGCGGCCTCGTACAGTCCGCGGTCCACCCCGGCGAGACCGGCGAGGAAGATCATCATGTCGTAGGGGGCGCCCCGCCAGATGCCGGTGAGCATGATGGAGGCCATCGAGGTGTCGGGGTCGTTGATGTATCCCGACGGGCCGAACCCCACGAGGCCGAGGAGGGAGTTGAGCATGCCGTCCTCGGTGGGGTGGTACATGATCCGCCAGAGTTCGGCGACGACGGCGATCGGTACGACGACGGGGAGGAAGGCCGCCGAGCGGACGAAGCCGAGCCTGCGGCCCTGTCCTTCCATGAGGAGGGCGAGGGTGAGGCCGAGGAGCATCGAGCCGGCGGTCTGGCCGACGGCGAGGACGACGGTGTGCCAGGCGGCCTCGCGGAAGCCGTCCGAGGAGAGCACGGTGGCGTAGTTCTCGCCGCCGACCCACCGGTTGCCGAGGTAGGGCTGGACTTCCTGGAAGGACATGGTCAGCGCGCTGGCCATGGGGATGAACTTGAAGTAGAGGAAGAGGATCAGGGCCGGGGCGAGGAAGAGCCACGGGGTCCACCATCGGCCTCCGCGACGGTTCCTGACCCGGCGGGAGACGGGCGGCGCGCCTCCTCCTCGCTCGGTCGGCGCCGGCCCGCGCCGGGCCGGCGGGGTGGAGTCGGCCGCCGGGCCGGCGGCCGCCTTCACCTGGTCGAGGCTCGTCATCCGGCGATTCCCTGCTCCTGGAGGATCCCGGCGAGCTTCGTGTCGAGTTCACGCAGCTTCTCGCCCAGGTCGAGGGAGCAGTCGGCCATCAGCGCGTTGACGGTCTCGGCGGTGGTCTGCCGTACGGGGGTCCAGTTGGGGATGGAGGGGGCGTAGCGCCCGGAGGAGCGGTAGACGTCGGCGTACGTCTTCCAACGGGGGTCGGGGCGCACCTGGGTGACGTCGACCGTCTTGTTCACGGGGAGCTGGACGGTGGAGCCGTCGGCGCCCTCCATGCCGAGTCTCTGGCCCTCGGCGGAGATGGCGTACCCGGCGAAGGCGTCCTGTCCGGCGTGGTTCTCCGAGCCGGCCATCAGATAGACGGAGCCGCCCTCGGCGAGCACGGTGGCGTCCTTGGGCCCCTTGGGCATGGGGACGACCTCGTACTTGTCCTTGCCGAGGGACTTGTCGAAGCGGGGCATGAGGTAGGGGCCGACGACGAACATGCCGGTCCTGCCCGCTTCGAACGTCTCGTTCGTCGGCGGGGTGTCCATGGTGACGGCGCCGGGCTGGACGACCTTCCTGTCGCAGCCGAGGGCGCGGAACCAGCGCATGGCCTCCGTCGACTCCTTGCTCGTCATCGACGGCTTGTACGTGCCCTTGCCCGACTCGGTGATGAAGTCGCCGCCGGCGGCCCAGAGGAAGTTGGAGAAGTACCAGGAGGCGTAGCCGCGCTTGGTCGAGAGCGGGGCGGCGAGGCCGTAGGTGTCCTGCTTGCCGTTGCCGTCGGGGTCGCGGGTGGTGAAGGCGGTGGCGAGCGCGGCGAGGTCGTCCCAGGTCTTCGGGGCGTCCAGTTTCAGCTTCTCGCGCCAGTCCTTGCGGATGAGGAGGGCGCCGGCCTGGGCGGAGTACGGGATGCCGTACTGCTTCCCGTCGACGCTCTTGCCGGAGTCGAGGCCCTGCTGGACGAGGTCCCCGCTGCTCTTGATCCTGCCGAGGTCGATCTCCCTGAGGAGCCCCTGGTTGTGCATCGCGCCGAGCTGGGTGACGTCGTTCATGACGATGTCGGGCAACTGCCGCTGGGCGGCGCGCTGTTGGAGCTTCGTCTCGAAGTCGTCGAAGATCGCCGTGACCTTGACCTTGTGTCCGGTGGCCTTCTCGAAGCCTTCGACCAGCCTCAGGGTGGCCTTCTCACCGGGGCCGCCGGGTGTGGTCCTGGTCCACAGCTCCAGTTCCGCCGTGGAGTCCTGCTTGGCGTCCGCCCCGGCAGGGCCGGACGTACAGCTCGTCAGGGCCAACGCCGAGGCGAGAAGACCCGCACCGATCCATCGCGTTCTCTGCATGACAACTCCTGTTCGCCGCCGTCGGCAGCTGGCCTGTAAGCGCTTGCCGGGACGCTAACGCGCGGCCGAACGAGGGTCAATAGTCCGATGACTGAAAAGAGTTGAAACGAATGAGGGCACTGGATGACACGTTCTCTTCGAGGTCTCGTCAGCCGCTTGAGCAGTCATGTAGCGGGATCTGGAGGCGAAGCGCTTCGCCTCGATGCCGGGAGCGCTCCCCGGCGTCACCACTCAGACATCGATCAAAGCTCCGATGTCTGAGCGGGCGCGAGGAATGAGGGCATGGGAATCGAGACAGCTAGGCCCGCGTCGACGCCTGAGCCGGTGCGACGGCGTGCCGCAGGGGCTGGCCGCTGACCAGCCGCCGCAGTTCGTCGCGTACGAGCTCCCCCAGCCGGGCGCGTTCCCGGCCCATGGCGCCGGCGAGGTGCGGGGTGAGCAGAACGTTCGGCAGCGTGAAGAGCGGCGAGTCGGGGGCGGGCGGTTCGGGCCAGGTCACGTCGAGTACGGCGGTGAGGTCGGGCCGGTCGCGGAGGACCCCGATCACCTCCGGCTCGTCCAGCACGGCACCGCGGGCCGTGTTGACCAGGGTCGCGCCCGCGGGGAGCAGCGTCATCAGCCGCCCGCCCACGAGGCCTTCGGTCTCGGGCAGGAGCGGGGTGTGGACGCTCACGACGTCGCAGGAGGCGAACAGCTCGTCGATTCCCGTCAGCCGGACGCCCAGGTCACCGGCGGCGGCCTGGTCGATCACCGGGTCGCACGCGAACACCTCGACGTCGAAGGGCCGTAGGTGCCGGGCGACGAGCCGGCCGATCTCCCCCAGCCCGAGCAGTCCCACGCGGGACCCGTAGCCTCCGGCCACCCGCGGGTCGTGCGGGAAGCGGCGTCCGGCCGCCACCTCGCGACCGAGGCGGTGGACCTGCTTCAGGCCGAGCAGGATCTGGGCGAGGCTGAATTCGGCGACCGGGACGGCGTTGGCCGCGGCCGCGGAGACGATGGGGATGCCGCGGGCCCAGAACTCGGGCGTCGTCAGGTGCCGCACCGAACCGGCGGCCACCATCACCGTGTTCAGCCTCGGCGCCCGGGAGAGCAGCCCCGCGTCGAGCACCGGGGCTCCCCAGCCGGTGAGCAGGACGTCGACCTCCGTCAGGACGCCGGGGTCCCGGAGGAGGGCGTCACGGGTGAGGGCGGGCGCGTGCCAGCGCCCCAGGCGTCCGATGTCCTCCAGGACGTGCGCGGGGTAGACATCGGCCCTGCGCTCCTCCTCCATGACCAGGAGGACATTGGGCGGGGGTGTCGCGGCTGCCATCGGCTGGCCTCCAGGGGCGTGGCGGTATCGGCGGGCCACACGATACATCGGAGGACAGGCCCGATCCGGTGGAAAGGCTGGACAAAACTGTGGGCGATTGCTTGCATTCCCGAGTCGATACATCCGATGTCTATCGTGAGGGATGGCTGGCATGCGCGTGCTGAGGGTCGGGGAAGCAGGGGCGGAGCGCCTCGCGGTCCTGGACGGAGCCGGCGGGCTGCTCGATGCCTCCGGCATCGCCGACGACATCGACCACCGCTCGCTCGCCGACGGCGTGCTCGACCGGCTCGCCGAGGCCGTGGCGGCGGGAGCCCTGCCTGCCCTGGAGGGGCGGGATGACCGCGTACGCGTCGGGGCGCCGGTCGCACGGCCCGGAAAGGTCGTCTGCATCGGCCTCAACTACCGCGACCACGCGGAGGAGACGGGAGCCGAGCTCCCGGCCGAGCCCGTGGTCTTCATGAAGGACCCGTGGACGGTCTCGGGGCCGTACGACGAGGTGCTGATTCCCCGGGGCAGCGTGAAGACCGACTACGAGGTCGAGTTGGCCGTGGTGATCGGCAGGACCGCCCGGTACCTGGAGAGCGACGCGGACGCGCTCGCGTGCGTCGCGGGGTACGCGGTCTCGCACGATGTCTCCGAGCGCGCGTTCCAGCTGGAGCGGGGCGGTCAGTGGGACAAGGGGAAGAGCTGCGAGACGTTCAACCCGCTCGGCCCGTGGCTCGTCACTCCGGACGAGGTCCCCGACCCGCAGAAGCTCTCGCTCCGGCTGACGGTGAACGGCGTCGAGCGTCAGCACGGCTCGACCGCCGACATGGTCTTCCCCGTCGCCGGCATCATCCGCTACCTCAGCCGTTTCATGGTCCTGTACCCCGGGGACGTCATCAACACCGGCACCCCGGCCGGCGTGGCCCTCGGACGGCCCGAGCCCCGGCCGTACCTGCGGCACGGCGACGTGGTCGAGTGCGGGATCGACGGTCTCGGCACCATGCGCCAGACCTTCCGACAGGCCTGAGAGGAGACGCGCATGCGGTTCACCCGGGACGACCGGCTGCTCTTCATCGGTGACTCCGTCACGGACACCGGCCGCGACCGCGAGGACCCCGCGTCCCTCGGCGACGGCTACGTACGGATGATCGCCGAGGCCCTGCCCTCCCCCGCCCTCGTCGTCAACAAGGGCGTCAACGGCCATCGGGTCCACGATCTGGAGGCACGCTGGGCCACCGATGTCCTCGCCCTCTCCCCCTCGGTCGTCACCGTCCTGATCGGCATCAACGACACCTGGCGCCGCTACGACAGCGGACTCCTCAGCCCGGTACCGGAGTTCGAGGCCTCCCTCGACCGCGTCCTCACCCTCACCGAGGAGAAGAGCGCCGCCCGGCTGTTCGTCATGACGCCGTTCCTGCTCCCGGCCGGCCGCGGGCAGGAGACGTGGTTCGAGGACCTCACGCCCCGCACGGACGCCGTCCTGCGCACGGCGGCCGCGCACGGTGCGACGGTGGTCCGCACGGACCTGGAACTCGCACACGCCGCCGAGGTGTACGGCGCGGCGGCCATCGCCCCGGACGGAGTCCATCCCAGCCCGCTCGGCCACCGCGTCATCGCGCGCGCGTGGCTGGCGGCGGCCGCGGCGGGGAGGGAGAGCGAAAGGGCCAACGAAAGAGGGAGCACCTCGTCTGAGAGGCTGTGAGCATGACTGACCTGCCCCTCTGGCGTCGGCCCACCCGCAGTGGTTGGCGCATCGACGTCGACGACGCCCGCACCCGCGCCGACGTGATCGACGCCGCCGGCAGCGTCCGGGCGTCCGTCCCCATCGAGCCCGTGCAGCACTTCACGGGGTGGTTCGCCAAGCGGCAGAACGCGGTCACGAGCCGCGCGTTCGAGGCCGACGGCCCCTCCCTGCCGGCCCGTGGGCCGAGCGCGATCTCGGTGAGCACGCAGGACCCGGGAGCCTTCGTCAGCGACGGTGCCGTCGACGGGCGTCGCCGGGAGAAGACCGGGCGGGCCGCCGTCCACGGCCGGAGCTACACGCTTCTGCACACCGACGGCCGGAGTGCGGACGCGATGCGGGACGGCGCCCGCATCGCGTCGTTCGTCAAGCACGGCTTCCGCCCCCGGGACGGGCACGTCAGCCGCGACGATCACCTGCCCCTGGACGAGACCGACGAACTGGTCCTCACCGTCTTCGAGAAGCTCCTGAGGCCCGGACGCCCCGGGGCCGTGTCCGACGCGCTCACCGACCTCAGCTGATCAGGGGCTTGCGAAGGTGGCGTCCGGATTCGAGCCCCGGCGGTCCTCCCGGGTCCGGACTCGGGCCCCGGCGGTCCTCCCGGGTCCGGACTCGGGCCCCGGCGGTCCTCCCGGGTCTCGTCAGGGGCAGCCGATACGGATGTCGCCCGGGTCGGTGGTGCAGGTGTCCGTGCCGGCGCCGCCGTTGGCGGTGTCGTTGCCCGAGACGCCGTCGGTGGTGGTGAGGCGGTCGTTGCCGTACGTGCCGGTCAGGGTGTCGTTGCCCGGGCCGCCGTTCAGGGTGTCGTCGCCGTAGCCGCCGTCGATGGTGTCGTTCCCGAAGTTGCCGTGGACCGTGTCGTTGCCGTAGCCCGCCCGGATGGTGTCGTTGCCACCGAGGCCGCAGATCACCTCGTTGCCGAAGCCGCCGTTGATGGTCTCCGCGGCACTGGTGCCGATGACGGTGCACCCGCGCGCGTTGTTCACCGACGTGGTCGCGGTGGCCGTGTTGTCGGAGGGCACCGGGTCCTGCGGAGAGCCGCTGACGCCGGCCGAGCCGGTCAGGGTGCCGACGGCGCGGGGTTCGGCCGTGACCGTGACGGTCGCGCTCGCGCCCGGGGCCAGGGAACCGAGGGCGCAGGTGGCACCGGTCGTGGTCGTCGTACAGGTGCCCAGTGAGGGAACGGCCGAGACGAGCGTCGCACCTGCTCCGGAGAGCGTGTCGGAGAGCGAGACGCCGGTCGCGGTGGCCGTGGACGACCCGGCGTTGGTGACCCGCACCGTGTAGGTGGCGCGGTCGCCGATGCTCACCGTGGTCGTCCCGGTCTTCGTCACCGACAGGTCGGCGCGCGGCGGGGGCGGAGGCGTACCGTCACCGCCCTGGTAGCGGGCGAGGGCGAAGGCGAAGCCCGCTCCGTACCCGGCCGCGACGATCTTGCCGTCGGGCTGGACGAGCACACCGCGCGCCTCGTCGAAGTCGTTGAAGCCGGTCACGACGAAGCCGTCGCCGCCGAAGCCGGTGTCCACCGCGCCGTTGACGTGGAGACGGGCCAGGCCGAAGTCGTTGGCCTCGGAGCTGTTCGGGTCGTCGGCGCGTCCGGCGAGCACGATCTTGCCGTTCTGCTGGAGCGCCAGACCGTACGCGATGCCTCCGTCGCCGGGGGCGTTGACCGACGTACGGCCGCCCGTGCCGAAGCCGACGTCCGGGGTGCCGTTGGCGTTGTAGCGGAGGACGGCGAAGCCGAGGCCGCCCGAACCCGCGGCGACGATCCTGCCGTCGGGCTGGACGGCCACGGCGTTGCCGAACTCGGTGCCGCCGAAGTCCGCGGTCACCATGCCGTCACCGCTGAAGGTGGTGTCGAGGGTGCCGTTGGTGTTGTAGCGGGCCACGCCGATGTCGAAGGCGGTGTTGCCCACGTACCCGACGGACACGATCTTGCCGTCCGGCTGGAGCGCCATGCCCCGGGCGATGCCTCCGCCGTCCTGCGGCGAGGTGGGGGTGAAGCCCGCGACGACCGCCCCGTCGCCGCCGAGGCTGGGGTCGAGGCTTCCGTCGGTGCCGAGGCGGACGACCGCGAAGCCCCCGCCTCCGCCCTTGCCCACGGCGACGATCCTGCCGTCGGGCTGGACGGCCACGTCCGCGCCGTCCGCGGACCCGCCGAACTCCTCGACGCGCACCAGGCCGCCCTCGCCGAAGCCGGTGTCGAGACTGCCGTCGGTGTTGTACCGGGCCACGGAGAAGAAGCAGCAGCCGCCGCCCTCCTCCGCGATCACCTCGGTGGTGCCCGCCACGACGATCTTCCCGTCCGACGGCTGGATCGCGACCGCGTTGGCCGTGTGACCGCCGCCTCCGAAGTCGCTGGTCACCGTGCCGTCCCCGCCGAAGCCGGGGTCGAGGCCGCCGCCGGTGTCGTAGCGGGCGAGCGCGAAGCCGGCCTCGCTCACACCGGCCACGACCAACCTGCCGTCGGCCTGCCGCGCGATGTCACGGCCTTCCGCGTACCCGGTGACCGGGGTCGTCACCCGGCCGTCGGGGCCGAACGCCGGATCCAGATCGCCGGGCGCGGCGAACGCGGTGCCGGGCAGCGCGAGGACGAGCGCCATGCCGAGCGCGACCGGCATCCCGGCCCTTCCGCCGGGCCTGCGCCGCCCATCCGCGGGTCTCAGCTGTACGTGGGTCATCTGCGTACGGACCTCCGTCTTCATGGTGTACGGGGAGCAGCGCACAGCTTCGTGCCGGTCCGGGCCCCGTTCCCGCGGGCCGTGCCGGACTACGCCCACCGGCCCCCGGGGAACCACCCCCGCGAGGGAGCGCGCGGGGCGCGCTCCCTGCCGGCCGGGGCGGACCGTCGCGGCCGGGGTGCGGTGGTTGCTCCCGATTCGGCCATGTCGTGGCGGGATCCGATCCCCTGATGTGGTGTCAGGGATGGTTCAGGGGGAAGCCGGGGGTGATCCCCGGCGAACCGGGCCGGGCGGTCGGTCAGACTCGAGGAAGTCGATCATCACCTCCCGGGGGAGTTCCCATGCGTCGTTCCTCGTCCCTGCCGTTCCGCCTGTCCCTGGCCCTCGCCGCCGCGACGACGATCGGTGTCGCCGCCGCCCCCGCGCTCGCCGCTACGGGGGACGCCGGGCACGGCCCCGCTCCGGGCCGCGTCGCCGCCGGTCTGGACCGCGCCGCCCTGCGCGAGGCGATCACGGTGCGCCCTGAGGACGGGACCGCGGGTGTCCTGGCGCGGGTGCACCGAGACGGCGAGACCTGGCGGGGCGCCTCCGGCGATGTCGTGACCGGACAGCGGCTCAGTCGTGACGCGCACTTCCGGATCGGCAGCATCAGCAAGCCCATGGAGGCCGTGATCCTGCTCCAGCTCTCGGCCGAGGGTCGCGTCGGTCTGGACCGGAACGTCCAGGACTACCTCCCCGGGCTGCTGCCGGAGAGCCTGTTCGAGGAGCCGGTCACCGTACGGCAACTGCTCGACCACACGAGCGGCCTGCCCCAGGAGTTCGAGGGTGCCCCTGCCTCCACGTCGCCGGACGAGGACATCGCACGCCGCCTCGACCACGTCACCTTCGACGAGGTGATCCGGCAGACGCTCCGCCCGGAGGGCAGGCCGGCCCCCGGCCCGCGCTTCAGCCCCGGCACCCGGCAGGAGTACAACTCCTTCGGCTACCGCGTCGCCGGGAAGCTCATCGAGGAGATCACCGGGCACTCGTTCCAGCGCGAGGTGAAGGCCCGCATCCTCGAACCGTTGGGCATGCGGGAGACCCGGGCCGCCGTACCCGGCCGCGGTACGCCGGTGCCCCGCCCCTACCTGCCCGGCTACGAGGCGGCGAGCGACGGCCGGCCGGTCGACGTCAACGTGCAGGGCGGACTGCCCGCGAGCATGACGTCCACCACGGGCGACCTGGACCGCTTCATCAGGGGCCTGTTCGACGGCCGACTGCTGCGACCGGCCCAGACCGCCGAGCTGTTCGCGCTACCGAAGGGCCCCGACGGCAGGCCACTGCCCTACGAGGGCGGCGCCAACTGCAACACCGGGCCCGCCAGGGGCACGGCCTGCTTCAGCGTCGGCCTCATGTACACACCGCTCCCGGACGGCTCGGTCCTGTGGGGCAAGACGGGCTCGGACATGGGATACCGGAGCGGTGTCTTCGCCACGCGTGACCTGAACCTGCGGGCGGTCTACGCGACGGGCACCTCGGGCCCGTCCGGGAACGGCGCCCCGGCGGTCGCCCAGCGTCTCGTCGGCGCTCTGTCCGCACGCTGACGTCAGGGTCCCCACCAGCGGGGGACGCTCGGACACCGCGTACCCTCACATCGGAGACGACCACCGGCCTCGCCGGGCGCAGGACGAGCAGGGCGAGCACAGCCGGCAGGGCGGGCAGGACAGGGAACGGAACATGACTCAGGCGCGGGGGCAGGGCACGGAGCCCGGTGGGGACGGGCGGGACCGGGACCTGGACCGGGCGGCGACGGTGCGCGTCTTCATCGCCCTCGCCCCGCCCGACGAGGCGAAGGACGAGCTGGAGCGCGAGCTCCGTGCCGCGTACGACGCGTACCCCCGGATGCGGTGGAACCGCATCGAGGACTGGCACATCACGCTGGCCTTCCTCGGCGAGCTGCCGGTCGCGACCGTGCCGTTGCTACGGCCGCCGCTCGCGGAACTCGCCGCGTCGCGCGGACCGGTGGAGCTGGCGCTGCGGGGCGGCGGGCACTTCGACGAGCGCGTGCTCTGGAGCGGGATCGACGGCGACGTCGACGGACTGCACCGGCTCGCCGCCGATGTGCGCGGTGTGGTCAAGGAGTGCGGCATCCCCTTCGAGGACCGGCCGCTACGCCCCCATCTGACGCTGGCCCGCGCCCGCCGCGACGACCAGTCGAGCGTGGTGGACGTGGCCGCCGGACTTGCCGGCTTCGCAGGCCGCCCCTGGCGGACCGAACGGCTCCACCTGGTGGCCAGCGACTTCGGCCGCGGCCCGGGGCCGATCAGGTACCGCGACATCGAGGCCTGGGCGTTCGGCGATCGCTGATCCCGCACGGATGGGGAGCGGCCCTGCGGGTGCGGCAGCCCTGGCGGTGTGGCAACGCTGCCGGTTCAGCAGCCCTGTCGGTACGGCAACGCTGCCGTGCGGCAGCCCTGTTTGCCCGATGGCGCGTCCCCCGGGTGCCCGTGGCTGCGAGGATGCCCGCCATGGAGACGACACTGAACGGTTCGCGTGCCTCGGCCGCGGTCGGCGATTCGGGTTGGCGCTATCTGCTGGGCGGCCTCCGCACGGCCGTCCCGGTCGGGTCGATGGCGCAGGCCGCCGACGTCGCGGCGCTCGCGGTCGGCGCGTGCGGTGACGACGCCGACGGGCACCTGGCCCTCGACATCCGCCCCGGGCGAGTCCTGCTGACCCTGCAGTCCGCCGAGCACGCGGGTGTCACCACCCTGGACGTCGCACTCGCGCACCGGGTCTCCACCGCCGTCGGCGGGCTGGGGCTGCGCACCGAACCCGAGATCGCGACGGGGGCGCCGCGGTCGCTCCAGCTCGTGGAGATCGCGATCGACGCGCTCGACATCGCCGCGATCAGGCCGTTCTGGAAGGCGCTCCTCGGGTACGCGGACGAGCCGGGCCTCGACGGGCCCACCGACGCCCTCGTCGATCCCCCCTGGCAGGGCCCGGCGGTGTGGTTCCAGCAGATGGACGTACCGCGCCCGCAGCGCAACCGCATCCACTTCGACGTCTGCGTGCCGCACGACGAGGCGCTGCGGAGGATCGACGCAGCGCTGGCGGCGGGCGGCCGTCTCGTGTCCGAGGACCGGGCCCCCGCCTTCTGGGTCCTGGCCGACCGCGAGGGCAACGAGGCCTGTGTCACGACGTGGCAGGGACGGGACGGCTGACAGCGGCCCGGCTGACAGCGGGCAGCCGGGCCGCGGCTGCGGCCTCCCGGCGCCGGAGATCCGTGCCTGCCCCCGGGGCCCTGGTCCGTGCACGCCGAAACCGGTCGGGGGTGCCCGTGCGTGTTTCCCTGTGCAGTGATCGCTCCGGAAAGGGAATCACCTTGTCCATCACAGGTTTCAGCCCGTCCCGTCGCAGTGTCCTCGGCCTGGGCGCCGGTGCCGCGCTCGCCGTCGCGTTACCGCTCGGCGGGACGGCGTACGCCTCCGCACCCGGCGGGGAGGACCTCCTCGCACGGCTCCGGGAGCTGGAGCAGCGGCACTCGGCACGGCTCGGGGTGTTCGCCCACGACGTTCGGACCGGGCGCTCCGTGGCATACCGCGCCGACGAGCGCTTCCCGATGTGCTCGGTCTTCAAGACCTTCGCCGTCGCGGCCGTGCTGCGCGACCTCGACCACGACGGCTCCTTCCTCGCACGGCGCATCCGGTACACGGCGGCGGACGTCCAGCGGTCCGGCTGGTCCCCGAAGACGGAACTGCCCGAGAACCTCGCCCACGGGATGACCGTCGCCGAGCTGTGCGACGCCACGCTGCGCTTCAGCGACAACACCGCCGCCAATCTGCTCCTGCGCGAGCTGGGCGGTCCGACGGCCGTCACCCGGTTCGCCCGGTCGATCGGCGACCGCACGACCCGGCTCGACCGCTGGGAGCCCGAGCTGAACTCGGCGGAGCCGTGGCGCAGGACCGACACCTCGACGCCCCGGGCCGTCGGACGGAGCTACGGACGCCTGCTCCTCGGCGACGCGCTCCCGCACCGGGACCGGGAGCGGCTCACGGAATGGATGCTCGCCAACACGACCAGCGGTGAGCGGTTCCGCAAGGGGCTGCCCGCCGACTGGATCCTCGCCGACAAGACCGGCGGCGGTCGCTACGGCGGCAACAACGACGCGGGCGTCACCTGGCCGCCGGACGGCGGCCCGATCGTGCTCACCGTGCTGACCACGCGTTTCGTGGAGGACGCGGCGCCCGTCGACCAGCTGGTGGCCGACGCGGCCGCGCTGGTGGCGGCGGAACTCGGCTGATCGTGAAAGAGCGCGCGATAAATCGCTTGAGCGTCGCCGCGCGCTTTCCTAGGCTGTGGTCACACGCTGAAAGGAGGTGATCCGAGAACATGGTTTCTTTTCGGATTCGTGAGGTGACTGCGGGCTAACGGCCTGCCGTCGCACTCTGTGCACCTCGGCAGGTCCTCTGCCGAAAACCACGCAGTCACCCGACCCGTGGGCCGCCGGTAATCCGGCCGGCTCCCGTCCGAACTCGAGCGGACGGGACCAAGGCCCACGGGTCGTCTGCGTTCCCGGCCCGCCGCACCCCCTCCCCCGCCCCTCCCCACACCCGCCGCTGTGAGCCGGATCACAGGGAACCCTCGGGCGGAACCGCTCCTCCTCTGGGTGTCGGCGCGCTGCGGCGTCGGCCTCGGAACGGAGGGGAACCCCATGGCGGTCATCGACATCGATCGGCCTCGCACGATCATCGGCGGACGCGGCGTCGCCGCGCTGCTCGCCGTCCTCGCGCTGGTGCACCTCTACTGGGCCACCGGTCTGACCTGGCCCGCCGCCGACGAGCGGGCCCTGTCGCTCGCCGTCCTCGGCAGCGTCGTCTCCTTCGGACCGGCGGTGGTCCTGCCGCTCGCGGCCCTCGAGGGGTGCGCGGCGTTCGCCGTCGCGCTCCACGCGCGCGGCGGTGGCCGCCGACGCGGGATCCCGCGCCTGGTCACGGCCGCCGTCGCCGCCGGGACACTGCTCCGCGGAGCCGTCGGGCTGGTCTGGATCGTGGTCGGCAAGGACGGCTCGGGAGCGGCGTTCCCCTGGTTGAACGCGCTGGTGTACACACCGCTGTGCCTGGTCTTCGGAGGGGCGGCCCTGCGTGCCGCCCGCTGACCCCGTCCGCGCCGCTGACCCCGTCCGCGCAGCCGAGCCCGCCGACCTCGCCGGCGCCGCCGGCCTCGGCGCCCCCGCCGACCGGGGCGTCGTGCTGGCAAGGGCCGCGCGGCGCGGCGACACGCTGGCCCTGCACGACCTGCTCGACCACCTCACCCCGTACATCTCCCGGATCTGTCGTCCGATCGCGCTGGACGACGGACCCGACGCCGCACAGGAGGCCCTGACGGCGGTCTTCACCTCGCTGCGTTCGCTACGGGAGCCCGAGGCGCTCTACGGGTGGGTGCGGGCCATCTCCGTACGGGAGGCGGTGCGGGTGGCGAAACGGGCGGGACGGGCGCGGCCGGCCGAGCTCGCCGACGTACCGGAGAGGGGAGATCCGCAACTGGCCGCCGACATCGACGACGTCCTCGCGCGGCTGTCTCCCGCGCACCGGGCCGTCCTCGTACTGCGGGACATCGAGGGGATGGACGAGGAGTCCGCGGCGGCGCTCCTCGGCGTACCGACCGGCACGGCGAAGTCCCGGCTGCACCGGGCCCGGCAGAACTTCCGAAAGGCGTGGTCCGCGTGAACGAGAGCGACGAGAGCCCTGGGGGCGGCACGAGCGCCGGGGTCGGCACGAGCGCTGAGGGCATGGCGGGCAGGTGCGGCCCGCTGCTCGACGACGTACGGCGGATGCAGGTCATGGTCGCCGGTGTCCGGGGTGCCCGGCTCGTCGAGCGGGTGCTTCCCGCGCCGCTCCCCCGGGTCTGGCAGGTGATGGGGGATCTGGAAGGAGGCTTCGGCGAGTTCCAGCCCGACATGCGGTCGGTCCGGATCCTCCGGCGTGAAGGCGACCGGGTGGAGGCCCTCGCCCGCAGCCGCTACGGGCTGCGGGCACACTTCCACGGCGTGCTGCGGCCCGGCTGGTGCTGGCTGCAGAGCCGGTTCCTGGTGATCGGGATGGCGGCCGTGGCGGCCGAGGACGGGAGCGGGCACACGCGGGTCGCGCTTACCGGTGGCGTACGGGTCCCCGGGCGCGCGGCGCTGGTGCCGTTCGGCGCGCGGCGCGAGCTGGAGGAGGCGATGACGCGGCTGGCCGGGCGGGTCGGGTGACGCGGCCGGTTCTCACCCGCTCGCCTACGCACTCACCCGATTGCTCGCCCTGAGCGAACGGATCACACAACCTTGGTTGGAATCTTGCCCTTTGGGCCCTCCTCATGATCATATTCAGGCCTTTCTTGTGATCATTACCAGGGGGTAGAAATGACCAGAGGCATGGACCGTCGTTCCGTCATGCGCGGCGTGGCGACAGCGGGAGTCGGGGCCGCCGCAGGCGCCCTGACCATGGGAGGCGGTACCGCGTACGCGGCCGGCTCCGGGGGCGACCCGTACAGCGTCGATGTCATCAGCAAGGGTGCCGACCCGACCGGTGCCACCCCGAGCGACGCCGCCTTCCGTGCGGCCGCCGCCGAGGTGCTCGCCTCGTTCCAGCCCGGTCCGATCTCCGGAGCCATCCCGAAGAAGGTCCTGGTCGTCCCGCCCGGCACGTATCTCCTGACCCAGCCGGACTCGCTCCTGCCGAACGTCAACGGCGAGGGCAACGGCGGGATCGTCGACGGGGTGTCGATCACCGGCTACGGCAAGCGGCTTTCGCGGATCGTGTACTCGCCGACGGCGGACGACACCACGCTCTGGACGAACTACCAGCGCTACAAGAACATCCGCATCTCGGGCCTGACGTTCACCAGCACCAACGCCACGTCGAGCTTCAACTACGCCTACTCGTCGGCCGACTACGGTGTCCAGGACACCTGGTACAGCGACGTGGAGTGGCGCGGCAGCTGGAAGCGGGGCATCGGCCTGGACGGCCCGGCCACCACGTCCAACCTGAACAGCGAGATGGGCTGGGACCACTGCCAGGTCGGCGGATCCTACTCCGACGCGTTCCTCGTCATGGGGATGACGACGGCCGCGACGCAGCAGGACCAGTTCCTCAACTACTGGTTCCGCGACTGCAAGGTGGAGTACCAGTCCGGGGTGTTCGTGAAGAACAACCGCGGCGGTTCGATGAACTTCATCGGCGGCTCGTACATCCTCACCGACCCCGCGTCCACCGGCACGTTCTTCAAGCTCACCCCCGACGCCACCACCCGGGCCGACTCCGTCACCCGGCTGTACGCGCAGGGCATCCGCTTCGAGCTGCGCGGCGTCGGCCACAAGGTCATCGACTCCCAGTGGTACAAGGGCAACATCACCTTCGAGTCCTGTGACGACACCGCCCTGAGCTTCAAGTCCTGGGCGCCGAACGCCGTCACGCACGTCTACGACTTCAACGCCAACGGCGCCCGGGGCCCGATGGTGCGGTACGTGGACTGCGGCCTCATGGGCTCGCACCAGGTGTCGACCGGGTCCACCCCGACCACGTACGGCAAGGTCCTGTACGACGGTTGCCGGTTCATCGACATGACGGCGGCGACCGGGACGACCGGTTTCCTCCGCTGGACCGGGGCCGTCGCGCCCCGCTACGAGATGCGTGACTGCCTCATCGGGGCGAGCTACCTGGCGGACGTGAAGAACCCCGCCTGATCGACCGCATCAGCAGACGGGCGCGGGCCGCGACGGACTGTCGCGGCC
>NZ_JBHTSA010000125.1:0-22688 GCF_042795405.1 Streptomyces sp. NPDC056480
TTCGCGTACTCAGCTCATCCGCGCGCTCACGCGCCGAGCAGCTTCCTCACCCGGTCCGCGCCCACGGCGAGCAGCAGCGTGGGCAGTCGCGGCCCGGTCTCGCGGCTGACGAGGAGCTTGTAGAGCAGGGCGAAGAACGCGCGCTGCGCGAGCTTCAGCTCGGGCGTCGGCTTGGCCTCGGCGTCGAGACCGGCCATGACCTTCGGGACGCCGTAGACGAGGGTGGTGAGCCCGTCGAGCGACCAGTGGCTGTCGAGGCCCTCCAGGAGCAGGCGGAGCGACTCGCGGCCCTCGTCGTCCAGGGAGCCGAGGAGCTCGGTGTCGGGCTCCTCGCGGACGATGGTGCGCTGGTCGGCCGGGACCTGGCTAGTGATCCAGTTCTCGGCGCGGTCGAGGCGCGGCCGGACCTCGTCGAGGGACGCGACCGGGTTCTCGGGGTCGAGCTCGGTCAGGATGCGCAGGGTCTGCTCGTCGTGGCCGGCGGTGATGTCCATGACCGAGGCGAGCGTGCGGTACGGGAGCGGGCGCGGGGTGCGCGGAAGCTCACCGGCGGCCGTGCGGGCGGCGCGGGTGTGGGCGGCGGCGTCGGCGGGCAGCACGCTGCCGTCGGCGACCTTGGCCTCCAGCTTGTCCCACTCGTCGTAGAGCCGCTGGATCTCCTGGTCGAAGGCGATCTTGAAGGACTGGTTGGGGCGGCGGCGCGCGTACAGCCAGCGCAGCAGCGGTGCTTCCATGATCTTCAGCGCGTCGGCGGCGGTCGGGACGCCACCGCGCGAGGAGGACATCTTGGCCATGCCGCTGATGCCGACGAAGGCGTACATCGGGCCGATCGGCTGGACGCCGTCGAAGATCTCGCGGACGATCTGGCCGCCGACGACGAAGGACGAGCCGGGCGAGGAGTGGTCGACGCCGGAGGGCTCGAAGATGACGCCCTCGTACGCCCAGCGCATCGGCCAGTCGACCTTCCAGACCAGCTTGCCGCGGTTGAACTCGCTCAGCTTCACGGTCTCGGAGAAGCCGCAGTCGGCGCAGGTGTAGGCCAGCTCGGTGGTGTCGTCGTCGTACGAGGTGACGGTGGTCAGGTCCTTCTCGCACTGCCCGCAGTAGGGCTTGTACGGGAAGTAGCCCGAGGAGCCGCCGGAGCCGTCGTCCTCGCTCGCCGCGCCGGAGCCCTCCTCGGCCTCCAGCTCGGCCTCGTCGAGGGGCTTCTGCGACTGCTTCTTCGGTGCCTTCTTCGTCCGGTACTGGTCGAGGATGGCGTCGATGTCGCCGCGGTGCTTCATGGCGTGCAGGATCTGCTCGCGGTAGGTGCCCGCGGTGTACTGCTCGGTCTGGCTGATCGGGTCGTACTCGACGCCGAGCTCGGCCAGCGACTCGACCATGGCGGCCTTGAAGTGCTCGGCCCAGTTGGGGTGGGGCGAGCCGGCGGGGGCGGGGACCGAGGTCAGCGGCTTGCCGATGTGCTCGGCCCAGGAGTCGTCGATGCCCTCGATGCCGTTCGGCACCTTGCGGTAGCGGTCGTAGTCGTCCCAGGAGATCAGGTGCCTGACCTCGTGCCCGCGGCGGCGGATCTCGTCGGCGACCAGGTGCGGGGTCATGACCTCGCGGAGGTTGCCCAGGTGGATCGGGCCGGACGGGGAGAGGCCGGAGGCGACGACGACCGGTTTGCCAGGCGCACGTCGCTCCGACTCGGCGATGACCTCGTCCGCGAAACGGGAGACCCAGTCGGTCTCTGTGCTGCTCTGAGCCACGGTCGGTACGTCCTTCTTCCTGGGTGGGGTGCTGCCTGAGGGCGCTACGTGAGCCATTCTCCCAGACGGAGGAGCGCTCCCCGAGGTTGTCCACAGGCGAAGATCGCCCGCGTCCCCCGGTTGTCCACAGGCGGGGAAATCACGTTGCGCCGCCATGGGACACTTGACAAGCGATTTAGACGCGCAGAACTCCCCGAACTCAACAGGAACGGAAGCTCATGGCCTCGGTCCCTTCCCTCGCTTCGACCGTGCAGCAGCGCCTCGCGGACGGCCTCTCGGCAGCTCTGCCGGACGCCGCGTCCGCCGACCCGCTGCTCCGACGAAGCGACCGGGCCGACTTCCAGGCCAACGGCATCCTGGCGCTCGCCAAGCAGCTCAAGGGCAACCCGCGTGAGCTGGCCACCCAGGTGGTCGCCGCGATCCCGGAGAACGACGTCCTGAAGGAGATCGAGGTCTCGGGCCCCGGCTTCCTGAACATCACGGTCACGGACGCGGCGATCGTGCGGACCCTCGCGGCCCGCGCCGCCGACGCCCGGCTCGGCGTGCCGTTCAACGAGTCGGCCGGCACGACGGTCATCGACTACGCCCAGCCGAACGTGGCGAAGGAGATGCACGTCGGGCACCTGCGCTCCGCCGTGATCGGCGCCGCGATGGTGGAGATCCTGGAGTTCACCGGTGAGAGCGTGGTCCGCCGCCACCACATCGGCGACTGGGGCACGCAGTTCGGCATGCTCATCCAGTACCTGATCGAGCACCCGCACGAGCTGGACCACAAGGCCGAGGACGGCGCCGAGGTCTCCGGTGAGGAGGCCATGTCGAACCTGAACCGGCTGTACAAGGCCTCGCGCGCGCTCTTCGACTCCGACGAGGAGTTCAAGACACGGGCCCGCGCGCGCGTCGTCGACCTCCAGGCCGGCGACGAGCAGACCCTGGCCCTGTGGCAGCGGTTCGTCGACGAGTCGAAGATCTACTTCTACTCGGTCTTCGACAAGCTCGACATGGACATCCGGGACGGCGACGTCGTCGGCGAGTCCGGCTACAACGACATGCTGGTGGAGACCTGCCGCATCCTCGAGGAGTCGGGCGTCGCCGTCCGCTCCGAGGGCGCGCTGTGCGTGTTCTTCGACGACGTGAAGGGTCCGGACGGCAACCCGACCCCGCTGATCGTCCAGAAGTCCGACGGCGGCTTCGGCTACGCGGCGACGGACCTGTCGGCGATCCGCGACCGTGTGCAGAGCCTGAAGGCGACGACCCTGCTGTACGTGGTCGACGCCCGCCAGTCGCTGCACTTCAAGATGGTCTTCGAGACGGCCCGCCGGGCCGGCTGGCTGAACGAGGACGTGAAGGCCGTCCAGCTGGCCTTCGGCACGGTCCTCGGCAAGGACGGCAAGCCGTTCAAGACCCGTGAGGGCGAGACGGTCAGGCTGGTGGACCTGCTGGACGAGGCGGTGGACCGGGCGACGTCGGTCGTGCGCGAGAAGGCGGACGACTTCCGCGAGAAGACCGGGCAGACGCTCCTGACCGAGTCGGAGATCGTCGAGAACGGCCAGTACGTGGGCATCGGCGCCGTGAAGTACGCCGACCTGTCGACGTCCGCAGCGCGCGACTACAAGTTCGACCTGGACCAGATGGTCTCGCTGAACGGCGACACCTCGGTGTACCTCCAGTACGCCTACGCACGGGTCAGGTCGATCTTCGGGAAGGCCGGCGACCGCACGCCGCTCGCTCACCCGGAGCTTGAGCTGGCCCCGGCCGAGCGTGCGCTCGGCCTGCACCTGGACCAGTTCGGCGAGGTGATCGCCGAGACGGCCGCGGAGTACGCCCCGCACAAGCTGGCGGCGTACCTGTACCAGCTGGCGTCGCTGTTCACGACGTTCTACTCGGAGTGCCCCGTCATCAAGCCGGCGCCGGCGCAGGACGTCGCGGAGAACCGCCTCTTCCTCTCCGACCTGACCGCCCGCACCCTGCACCAGGGCATGGCTCTGCTGGGCATCCGGACGCCCGAGCGCCTCTGACGATCGCGGAGCGGCATCCGAAGGCGAAGCCCCCGGTACGAATCACCGTGCCGGGGGCTTCGTCGTCAACGGATGGAGTGCGAGGTCCGGCCCGAGACCTCGTCGATCTCCGTGTGGGCCTTCTGGAGCAGCTGGGAGGCGAGGTCCATCAGCGCGCGTGCGCCGGCGATCTCCTCGCCCACCCTGAGCTGCTCCGGGTCGGAGGGGTGGCGGCTGGCCGTGCCATGGGCCCGGAACTCGGTGCCGTCGGTGAGCCGCACCATGGCCGCGGCCCGCGTCCGGTCACCCTCCTCCTGGAACTCCATCTCCACATGCCATCCGACAAGCGTGTGCATCATGAGGACCACCTCCAGCGAGGTACCTGTCGGCTACCTCTCCAGGGTGCGCCGAGGCGTGCCGCACCACCACTCGCTCCGTTGTCAGTGGCGCCCCGTACGTTCTCCGCATGGCGATGATCCCGAACCAGCTGCCCCGGCTCGCGGCCGATCCGACCGGCCGTTCACTCGGCCTCGACCTGCCGCCCGGCGCCCTCACCGGCCCGGTGGACGCCCCGTACCTCTGGTCGGGACACGGCGCGGCGGGCCCCTCCGCGTGGCGGGCGCTGCGCCCGGCGGCCCGCACGGCGGGGCTGCTGCCGGTGCTGCTGGGCGGTGACTGGAGCCTGGACCGCTGGGAGCTGATGCCGGAGCGGATGAGCGACCCGGCCGACCACGAGGCCGAGGAGGTCCTCGCCGGGTTCTGGGACGCGAACGCGTCCGAGGAGCTGCCCGGAAGCGCCGACTGGCCGGGGCTTGCCCCGGCGCAGCCGTACGACACGGATCCCGACAGGGCGGCGGCCGCGGTCGCCGAGATGCTGACGGAGCCGGGGTTCTGGCTGGAGGACGCCCGCCCGGCCCTGGTTCCGGCACGGCGCAGCGCGGACATACCGGCGGTGATCGGCTGGACGGGGCCGCTGAACCACGAGAACGACGTGGCCCGGCTGTGTGCGGTGCTGCGGTCCTGGGAGGACCGCTTCGGGGCGCGGGTCGTGGCGCTCACCTTCGACCAGCTGGTGGTGTCGGTCGGGGCCCCGCCCACGACCCTTGAGGAGGCGGAGGCGCTGGCGGCGGAGCACTTCGCGTTCTGCCCGGACAACGTCGGCCAGGGCAGCCACGGCGGCCTGCGCGGATACGCCAGGACGGGGCTGCTGGACAGCCCCGTCTGGACCTTCTGGTGGGACTGAGCCCCGGTCAGCGGCGCGCGTCGGACAGCTTCTGGGCGACCTCGGTGGCCCAGTAGGTGAGGATCAGCTGCGCGCCGGCCCGCCGGATGCCGGTCAGCGTCTCGAAGATCGCCCTGTCGCGGTCGATCCAGCCCTTCTCGGCGGCGGCCTCGACCATCGAGTACTCACCACTGATCTGGTACGCGGCGACGGGGACCTCCACGGTCTCGGCGACCTTGGCGACCACGTCGAGGTACGGCCCCGCGGGCTTGACCATCACCATGTCGGCGCCCTCCTCCAGGTCGAGGGCGAGCTCGCGGAGGGATTCCCGCAGGTTGGCGGGGTCCTGCTGGTAGGTCTTGCGGTCGCCGCGGAGGGAGGAGCCGACGGCCTCGCGGAAGGGGCCGTAGAAGGCGGAGGAGTACTTCGCGGTGTACGCGAGGATCGCCACGTCCTCCTTGCCGATGGTGTCGAGGGCGTCCCGGACGACGCCGACCTGGCCGTCCATCATCCCGGAGGGTCCGACGACGTGGACGCCGGCGTCGGCCTGGACCTGGGCCATCTCGGCGTAACGTTCCAGCGTGGCGTCGTTGTCGACGCGGCCGTCGGCGTCGAGGACGCCGCAGTGGCCGTGGTCGGTGTACTCGTCGAGACAGAGATCGGACATGATCACGAGCTCGTCGCCGACCTCGGCACGGACGTCCCGGATGGCGACCTGAAGGATCCCGTCGGGGTCGGTCCCGGCCGTCCCCGCCGCGTCCTTCTTCTCGTCCTCGGGCACGCCGAAGAGCATGATCCCGGAGACCCCGGCCTCCACCGCCTCGGCCGCGGCCTTCCGCAGGGTGTCGCGGGTGTGCTGGACGACACCGGGCATGGCCTGGATCGGCACGGGCTCGGTGATCCCCTCGCGCACGAACGCGGGAAGGATCAGATCGGCGGGATGCAGCCGCGTCTCGGCCACCATCCGCCGCATGGCGGGCGTCGTCCGCAGCCGCCGCGGCCGCGCCCCGGGAAAGGATCCGTACGAGTTCATAGCCCCGAGGCTACGCCCGCCCAAAGAGTGCTTTTACCGACCACCTGTGGGCATGCACGCCCCCCAGATCCAGCCCCCACCCACACGCATGCACGCCGCCCCGCTGAACGCCGCCCACCTCCGTGTGGGCGCGGCATCGACGCGGAGGCACCGCCCCCGCAGAACGAACACCCGCACCAAAGCAAAGTGCGGGCCCCCTCGAGGACCCGCACCCCACCCCAGCCGACCGCTACGTCGTACGACGCCTCCGCGCCCCCGGCCGCCGCTCACTGGGCCGAGTGACGGGATCCCCCGCCTCCAGCGCAGCCTCCCGCCGCCGCAGCCCGAAGTCCGCCAGCGCCTCCGCCAGCTTGTGCACCGACGGCTCGGGCGACAGCACGTCCACCCGCAGCCCGTGCTCCTCGGCGGTCTTCGCCGTGGCGGGACCGATGCACGCGATGACGGTCACGTTGTGGGGCTTCCCGGCGATACCGACCAGGTTCCGCACCGTCGACGACGACGTGAACAGAACGGCGTCGAAGCCACCGCCCTTGATCGCCTCACGCGTGTCCGCCGGCGGCGGCGAAGCCCGTACGGTCCGGTAGGCGGTGACGTCGTCGACCTCCCACCCGAGCTCGATCAGGCCCGCGACCAGCGTCTCCGTCGCGATGTCGGCCCGCGGCAGGAAGACACGGTCGATCGGGTCGAAGACCGGGTCGTACGGCGGCCAGTCCTCGAGCAGACCCGCCGCGGACTGCTCCCCGCTCGGCACCAGGTCCGGCTTCACACCGAAGTCGACCAGCGCCGCGGCCGTCTGCTCGCCCACCGCCGCGACCTTGATCCCGGCGAAGGCACGCGCGTCGAGCCCGTACTCCTCGAACTTCTCCCGTACCGCCTTCACCGCGTTGACCGAGGTGAAGGCGATCCACTCGTAGCGCCCGGTCACGAGCCCCTTGACCGCACGCTCCATCTGCTGGGGCGTGCGCGGCGGCTCGACGGCGATGGTCGGCACCTCGTGCGGCACCGCGCCGTACGAGCGCAGCTGGTCGGAGAGCGACGCGGCCTGCTCCTTGGTACGCGGCACGAGGACCCGCCAGCCGAACAGCGGCTTCGACTCGAACCACGACAGCTGGTCCCGCTGCGCCGGGGCGCTGCGCTCGCCGACCACGGCTATGACCGGCCGGTGGCCCTCGGGCGAGGGGAGGACCTTGCCCTGCTTGAAGACCTGGGCGATGGTGCCGAGCGTGGCGTTCCAGGTCCGCTGCCGGGTGGTCGTGCCGGCGATGGTGACGGTGAGCGGGGTGTCCGGCTTACGGCCCGCCGCCACCAGTTCACTGGCGGCCGCGGCCACCGCGTCGAGCGAGGTGGACACGACGACGGTGCCGTCGGAGGCGCCGACCTCGGTCCAGCACCGCTCGTCGGCGGTGCGGGCGTCGACGAAGCGCACGTCGGTGCCCTGGGCGTCGCGGAGCGGGACGCCGGCGTACGCGGGTACGCCGACGGCCGTGGCGACGCCGGGGACGACCTCGAAGGGGATGCCCTCGGCGGCGCAGACGAGCATCTCGGCTCCCGCGTTGCCGTCGAGGCCGGGGTCGCCGGTCACCGCACGGACGACCCGCCTGCCGCCCCTCGCGGCCTCCATGACAAGATTGGCCGCGTCCCTCAACACGGGGACACCGGCGGTTGTTGACGCCTCGTCAACAATCGTCAGCTCCGGCGTGCTCACCCCCGCGCGCGCGTGGCCGCGAACGACCTCGAGCACCTCCGGCTCGGCGATCAGGACATCCGCTCCGGCGAGGGCCTCCACGGCCCTGAGGGTCAGGAGTCCGGGGTCACCGGGGCCTGCGCCGAGGAATGTGACGTGTCCATGGCCCGCGAAGGCCGGGGACAGCGGGCTGGTGGTCGGGCTGGTGGGGTTCAAAGTGCTCGCTCCCCCATAAGACCGGCCGCACCCTTGGCGAGCATCTCGTCCGCGAGTTCGCGTCCGAGCGCCATGGCCTCGTCGTGCGAGGTGGGTACGGGTCCGGTGGTGGACAGCTGCACCAGCGTCGAGCCGTCGGTGGTGCCGACGACGCCGCGCAGGCGCATTTCGGTGACAACCTGCCCGTGACCGGGGTCGTCGGCCAGCAGGTCGGCCAGCGCACCCACGGGTGCGGAGCAGCCGGCCTCCAGGGCGGCGAGCAGGGATCGCTCGGCGGTCACGGCGGCCCGGGTGAGCGGGTCGTCGAGCTCGGCGAGCGCGGTGACGAGGTCGGCGTTCGACGCCAGGCACTCGATCGCCAGGGCCCCCTGGCCGGGGGCGGGCAGGACGGAGTCGACCGACAGGTGGTCGAGCGACAGGGAGCCGGTGAGCTCCGCCGTCCCGCCGATGCGGTTGAGGCCTGCCGCGGCGAGGACCACCGCGTCCAGTTCCCCGCTGCGTACGTAGCCGACCCGGGTGTCGATGTTGCCCCGGATCGGGACGCAGGTGATCTCCAGGCCGTGATTGCGCGCGTACGCGTGGAGCTGGGCCATGCGCCGCGGCGAGCCGGTGCCGACCCGGGCGCCCTCGGGCAGCCGGTCCAGCGTCAGTCCGTCGCGGGCGATCAGCACGTCGCGCGGGTCCTCGCGCTCCGGGATCGCGGCCAGCACCAGGTCGGGGTGCTGCGCGGTCGGCAGGTCCTTCAGGGAGTGGACGGCGAAGTCCACCTCGTCCGCGAGCAGCGCGTCACGCAGGGCGGCGACGAAGACGCCGGTGCCGCCGATCTGCGCGAGGTGCTCCCGGGAGGTGTCCCCGTACGTCGTGATCTCCACGAGCTCGACGGGCCGGCCGGTCAGCTGCCGGACGGCGTCGGCCACGTGCCCGGACTGGGCCATGGCGAGCTTGCTGCGCCTGGTCCCGAGCCTCAGTGCCCTCTCGGTCATACTCGCCCTCGGTTCTTGACGTCGGCGTCATTCAGGTCGGCCCGGCTGACAGAAGCCACCGTCTCCGGGTCGAGGTCGAAGAGTGTCCGCAGCGCGTCCGCGTACCCGGCACCGCCGGGCTCGCTCGCCAGCTGCTTGACCCGCACGGTCGGCGCGTGCAGGAGCTTGTCGACCACGCGGCGCACGGTCTGGGTGATCTCGGCGCGCTGCTTGTCGTCGAGGCCGGGCAGCCGGCCCTCGAGCCGGGCGACCTCGCCGGCCACCACGTCGGCGGCCATGGTGCGCAGGGCGACGACGGTGGGGGTGATGTGGGCGGCGCGCTGGGCGGCGCCGAAGGCCGCGACCTCGTCGGAGACGATGCCGCGCACCTGGTCGACGTCGGCGGCCATCGGCGCGTCGGCGGAGGCCTCGGCGAGCGACTCGATGTCGACGAGCCGGACACCGGGGATGCGGTGGGCGGCGGCGTCGATGTCGCGCGGCATGGCGAGGTCGAGCAGGGCGAGCGGGCTGCGGCGGCCCTGGACGGCGGTCTCGACGTCGTCCCCGGTGAGGACGAGTCCGGTGGCACCGGTGCAGGAGACGACGACGTCGGCACGTGTCAGTTCGTCGCCGACGGCAACCATCTCGACCGCGTGCGCGGCCACCCCCGTGCCGCCGGGCTCGTTCAGGATCTGCGCGAGCCGCTCGGCACGGGCCAGGGTGCGGTTGGCGATGACGATCTCGGAGACGCCGGAACGCGCGAGCGTGGCGGCGGCGAGCGAGGACATCGAGCCGGCGCCGATGACGAGCGCCTTCTTGCCCTTGGCCCAGGTGTCGACGTCGGTGCCGTCGGCGAGCTGCTCCAGGCCGAAGGTGACGAGCGACTGCCCGGCCCGGTCGATCCCGGTCTCGCTGTGGGCGCGCTTGCCGACCCTCAGGGCCTGCTGGAACAGGTCGTTGAGGAGGCGGCCCGCGGTGTGCAGCTCCTGGCCGAGGGCCAGGGCGTCCTTGATCTGGCCGAGGATCTGGCCTTCGCCGACGACCATCGAGTCGAGCCCGCAGGCCACCGAGAAGAGGTGGTGGACGGCCCGGTCCTCGTAGTGCACGTAGAGATAGGGGGTGAGCTCGTCCAGGCCGACGCCGCTGTGCTGCGCGAGCAGCGTGGACAGCTCGGCGACACCGGCGTGGAACTTGTCCACGTCGGCGTAGAGCTCGATGCGGTTGCAGGTGGCCAGGACGGTGCCCTCGGCGGCCGGTTCGGCGGCGAGGGTGTCCTGGAGGAGCTTGGCCTGGGTGTCCGCCGCGAGGGCCGCCCGCTCCAGGATGGAGACGGGGGCGCTGCGGTGGCTGAGGCCGACGACGAGAAGGCTCATGCCGGCATCACGGCGGGGACGTCCCCGTCGGGTCCCTTGCGGTTGCCGCCCGTCGCGCCACGGGGGGCCGGCGGCGCGACGGCCGTGGCGGTCTCCGCTTCGGCGGCGTCGGCCTCGGCGCTGGACTCCTCGCCGGCCTTGCGCTGCTCGTGGAAGGCGAGGATCTGCAGCTCGATGGAGAGGTCGACCTTGCGTACGTCCACGCCGTCGGGCACGGAGAGCACGGTCGGGGCGAAGTTCAGGATGGAGGTGACTCCGGCGGCCACGAGCCGGTCGCAGACCTGCTGGGCGACGCCGGCGGGGGTCGCGATGACGCCGATGGAGACGCCGTCCTCCTCGATGATCTTCTCGAGGTCGTCGCTGTGCTGGACGGGGATCCCGGCGACCGGCTTGCCGGTCATGGCGGGGTCGGCGTCGATCAGCGCGGCGACGCGGAAGCCACGGGAGGCGAAACCGCCGTAGCCGGCGAGCGCGGCACCGAGGTTGCCGATGCCGACGATGACGACCGGCCAGTCCTGGGTGAGCCCCAGCTCACGGGAGATCTGGTAGACGAGGTACTCGACGTCGTAGCCGACTCCGCGGGTGCCGTAGGAACCCAGGTAGCTGAAGTCCTTGCGCAGCTTCGCGGAGTTGACCCCCGCCGCGGCGGCGAGCTCTTCGGAGGAGACCGTGGGTACGGAGCGCTCCGAGAGCGCGGTGAGTGCGCGCAGATACAGCGGAAGCCGGGCGACGGTGGCCTCGGGAATTCCTCGGCTACGGGTCGCCGGTCGGTGAGTTCGGCCAGTTGCCACGGTGCTCCTGCGGGATGAGCGGGGCTGCAGGCGGCCATATGTCCCAAGACCGCCCCGTCGAATGCAGGCTATGTCTTTGTGAACGCGTGCACAAAGATGGTGTCCGTTTTGTCTGCCCAAAGTGACCGGGGTCACGCGGCTGGTTCGTATCGTCACGGAACCGCGCGGCGCGTCAGCGCGTTGAGAACCCGAAGGGGGCAAAACCGCACACACTCCTCACGACACCGCCCCCGAAGCCCAACAAAACGTCCACGATGGTAGCCGTCTTTCGGTCACGCACCCAGTTCGCGCCGGAGCCGCCCGGCGTCGACGCGCCAGAAGGTGTGCTGCTCACCGTCGACCAGGACGACGGGAATCTGCTCCCAGTAGGCCCGGTGGAGCTCCTCGTCCTGGGTGATGTCCTTCTCCTCCCAGCGGGCCCCCGTCTCCGCGCACACGGCCTCGATCACCGCGCGGGCGTCGTCGCAGAGATGACAGCCCGGCTTGCCGATCAGCGTCACGGTGCGCGATCCGGCGTCCGTCTTCTTCTTCGTCCGTCCGAACATGACGTCCATTCTGTCCCTGATTAACAGGGGAGCCCCACAGTGTTCACGCCGCGGCATCGTCACAAGTCGGGAAGTACCGAACAGACTGGCTATGCTCACGGCATGGCCGCTCTGGGATGGCTCACCCCCCGTAGGCGCTCCGCCACCGCGCGCAGCGTGCTCGCAGGCGAGGCCGCTGCCGAGGCAGCGCGCAAGTCCTCGCTCCAGCTGGAACGCGAGCGGGAGGAGGCGGCCCAGGAACCCGCGGAGGCCGAGACTCCGCCCGAGCCCGAGTTCCCGGTCGTCGGCGACGTACGGGCGGCCGCGTTCTTCGATCTCGACAACACCGTGATGCAGGGCGCGTCGATCTTCCACTTCGGCCGCGGCCTCTACAAGCGGAAGTTCTTCCAGCGCCGCGAACTCGCCCGCTTCGCCTGGGCGCAGGCCTGGTTCCGGATCGCCGGCGTCGAGGACCCCGAGCACATCCAGGAGGCCCGCGACAGCGCCCTGTCCATCGTCAAGGGCCACCGCGTCTCCGAACTGATGTCGATCGGCGAGGAGATCTACGACGAGTACATGGCCGACCGCATCTGGCCCGGCACCCGCGACCTCGCCCAGGCGCACCTGGACGCGGGACAGAAGGTCTGGCTGGTCACCGCCGCCCCGGTCGAGACGGCCACGATCATCGCCCGCAGGCTCGGCCTGACCGGCGCGCTCGGCACGGTCGCCGAGTCCGTCGACGGCGTCTACACGGGCAGGCTGGTCGGCGAGCCCCTGCACGGCCCGGCGAAGGCCGAGGCGGTACGGGCCCTCGCCGCCGCCGAGGGCCTCGACCTGAGCCGCTGCGCCGCGTACAGCGACTCGCACAACGACATCCCGATGCTCTCGCTCGTCGGCCACCCGTACGCGATCAACCCGGACACGAAGCTCCGCAAGCACGCGAAGGCCCGGGACTGGCGACTGCGCGACTACCGGACGGGCCGCAAGGCCGCCAAGGTCGGCATCCCCGCCGCCGCGGGCCTGGGCGCCCTGGCCGGCGGCACGGCGGCCGCGGTCGCCCTGCACCGCCGCCGCCACTGAGGCCCGGCGCCACTGAGGCCCGGCGCCACCTTTCCCTCCCGGTCCGCCGGGACGGGCCGCGGAACGGCCTGCCGGAACGGTCTGCCGATACGTTTCGGCTGCGATCATCTGCGACAACCCCGGACCAGGCGCCCTCACCCGTCCGTGGTCGAACACCACCGCACAGGTCGACTCTCAGGCATTCGGGGCTCCTTACCCCGCAGCGGCCCCGATCACTCACCGGTCCCGCACTTGAGCACAACGCAACGTGCGCGCAGTCACACTCGGAAGCAAATCGATCAACAATCGGTCACCAATCGCACCTTGATCCGACTGCAAGCAGTAACAGAACCGACGGAACCGGTGATTTGAGCAACTGGGTGTAGCGCTGCCTGTACGAAGCGTTATTCTCCTGGGACGCACAAAGGACCCCTCACGTCGCCACGACGGGTGAACGGTCCCGCACTGCACGTGATGGAAGCTCTGCCTCTGGGAGTCCCGTGTACCCACACGTCGGGGTTGACACCTCGGGCCTGGCTACGCTGCGCGCAACGGTCCTCGACCGTTTGCGCGGCTTCGTCCCCACCGCGTACGCCGGCCCTGTCCCCGCCTTCGCCTTCGCCGCACCGGCACCCGCCGGCCCTTGCTATGCCCTGGCCGACGGTGGCGCCGCCGTGGGCAGACGCGGTGCCCGGTCCGGAACCTCGACCACCACCCCCCGCCGCCCCACCGCCGACAGCGACAGCGCCCGCATGATGGACCTCGTCGAGCGCGCCCAGGCGGGCGAGGCCGAGGCCTTCGGCCGGCTGTACGACCAGTACAGCGACACCGTCTACCGCTACATCTACTACCGCGTCGGCGGGAAGGCGACGGCGGAGGACCTCACCAGTGAGACGTTCCTGCGCGCCCTGCGCCGGATCTCCACCTTCACCTGGCAGGGCCGCGACTTCGGCGCCTGGCTCGTCACCATCGCCAGGAACCTGGTCGCCGACCACTTCAAGTCGAGCCGCTTCCGCCTGGAAGTGACCACCGGCGAGATGCTCGACGCCAACGAGGTCGAGCGCAGCCCGGAGGACTCCGTCCTGGAGTCCCTCTCCAACGCCGCGCTTCTCGACGCGGTCCGCCGCCTCAACCCCCAGCAGCAGGAGTGCGTCACCCTGCGCTTCCTCCAGGGCCTCTCGGTCGCCGAGACCGCCCGGGTCATGGGGAAGAACGAGGGAGCGATCAAGACCCTCCAGTACCGGGCCGTCCGCACCCTGGCCCGCCTTCTCCCGGACGACGCCCGCTGACCGGTTCACGCCCCCCACACACGCCCTCGCGGACCGGACCGCGCCCCTGCCCCCGCAGCTCCCCCCACATCCCCACGACCCCCGCCCAACTCACAGTCGGTGACGACTCGATGACTCACTGGTCCGATCATCTTTCGCGCGTAACCCAAGTGCCGCGCCGCTCGTTGTGCGGGATGCAGGCTCCCTGTGGACACGCCATGTCCGCAGCCACTCACTCTTTCGTGTGGATGCGCTCAAGGTGTGCAACCTTCCGGACACCCCGGGGAGTCGACCGTCATGACGAGAGGAGGTGCCGCCCGTGATCGCGAACGTATCGGCGCACCGGCGGGCGAACGCCTTCGCCCAGGCCCTGGAGGACCGGGAGTCCGAGGGCGCGGCGGCCGAGCAGCCGGAGACTCCGGCAGAACCGGCCGAACAGGGGCGGCTGTTGGCCGTGGCGAGTGGCCTCGGCGAACTGCCGAAGCCACAGCTGGATCCCGAGGTCAAGGTGGTGCAGCGAGCCCAGCTCGTCGCCGCCATGGAAGCGATGCTCATGGAAGGGAGCGCGGCCGGAGCACCCACGGTGCCCGAGCAGCGCACCGCCGGCGGCAAGGGCGCCCACCGGGCGTCCCCACTGCGGAAGCTACGGCCCCGCTCCCGCTGGTCCAAGGGCCTCGCCGCCGGCGGCCTCACGGTCGGCGTGGCGGCGGGCGCCTTCGGCGGCGTCGCCGCCGCCAGCTCCGACGCGCTCCCCGGTGACTCCCTCTACGGGCTCAAGCGAGGCATGGAGGACATCAAGCTGGGCATGGCGGACGACGACGCGGACCGCGGCGGCATCTACCTCGACCAGGCGTCCACCCGGCTCAGCGAGGCCCGCAGACTCATGGAGCGCGGCCGCATCGGCGACCTCGACCACGAGTCGCTCACCGAGATCCGCCGGGTCCTGGGCGGAATGAAGCACGACGCCACCGAGGGCCACCGGCTGCTCCGCCAGGCCTACGAGCGGGACGGCCAGATCGCCCCGATGGCCAGGCTCAACTCCTTCGCGCAGGCCCACCGGGACACCTGGAACGGCCTCCGCGACCGACTCCCCGTCCAGTTGTCGGACGTGGGCAGCGAGGTCACGCACGTCTTCGACGCCATGGACGAAGAGGTCGAGCCCCTCCAGTCGGTGCTCCCCCGCACCCCCGAGAAGGGCGCGATCGGCACGGAGAGCCCCAGCGGACGCCCGAGCACTCCGCAGACCTCCCAGGGCACGGACACCCAGCGTCCGCCGTCCACTCACGAGGCCCCGCCCTCGGGCAGCCACTCCGCACCGCCCCGCCCGTCGGGCCCCAGCACGGGCACCAGCCCGAGCTCGGACAGCCGCACCCAGTCGCCGGAGGACGACGGTCTCCTCGGCGGCAGCACCGGCGGGCTGCTCAGGCCTCCCGCCTCCCCGACCGGCACACCACCCGCCCCCGCGGACGGCCAGGCACCGACCGAGATGCCGGACGTCACCATTCCGCCCATCCTGCCGGGCCTGCTTCCAGGCCTCGGCATCGACAGCGAGGACGCTCGCTAGCAAGAAGAAGGGGCGCCCCCACGGACGGGGGGCGCCCCTTCTTCCATGCTCCGAACCGCGGCGCTTCTTCCCCTGCTCGGAACCGCGGCGCTTCTTCCCCTGCTCGGAACCGCGGCGCTTCTTCCCCTGTTCGGGACCGCCGCACGTTTCCCCTGCTCCGAACCGCGGCGCTCCCCGGCTCAGAAGAAGACCGACCGCCGCTGCACCAGCAGCTTGTAGAGCGTGTGCTGGATCTGCTCCCGCACCTGATCCGTCAGGTTGAACATCAGCATCGGGTCCTCCGCCGCCTCCGGCGCGTACGAGTCCGTCGGGATCGGCTCACCGAACTGGATCGTCCACTTCGTCGGCAGCGGCAGCGCCCCGAGCGGCCCCAGCCAGGGGAACGTCGGGGTGAGCGGGAAGTACGGGAAGCCGAGCACCCGCGCCAGCGTCTTGGCGTTCCCGACCATCGGGTATATCTCCTCGGCCCCGACGATCGAGCAGGGCACGATCGGCACCCCGGCCCGCAGCGCCGTCGACACGAAACCGCCCCGCCCGAACCGCTGGAGCTTGTACCGCTCCCCGAAGGGCTTCCCGATCCCCTTGAAGCCCTCCGGCATCACGCCGACGATCTCGCCGGAGCGCAACAGCCGCTCCGCGTCCTCCGCGCAGGCCAGGGTGTGCCCCGCCTTGCGGGCCAGCTCGTTGACGACCGGCAGCACGAAGACCAGATCGGCGGCGAGCAGCCGCAGATGCCGCCCGGCCGGATGGTGGTCGTGGACGGCGACCTGCATCATCAGCCCGTCCAGCGGCAGGGTCCCCGAGTGGTTGGCGACGATGAGCGCCCCGCCCTCGGCCGGGATGTTCTCGACGCCCTTCACCTCGACCCGGAAGTACTTCTCGTACAGCGGGCGGAGCAGCGACATCAGGACCTGGTCGGTGAGCTCCTCGTCGTAGCCGAACTCGTCGACCTCGTAGTCGCCGGTGACGCGGCGCCGCAGGAACGCGAGCCCGCCCGCGAGCCGCCGCTCCCAGCCCCCGGCCCCCGCCCCGGCCCCGGTCTCGCCGCCGGCTCCCGCATCGGCGCCAGGGGCCGCTTCCCCGGCCGTGCCGGGAGCGGGGCCCTCCGGGCTCCCCTCAGGCTCCTGGGGGCCCTGCTGAGGCCCCGGCAGGGCCCGTACGGCCGCCGCCTCGCCGTCGGCGCGGCCGCCGGGCCGTCGCCGGGCCCGCGACCGGTCGTCGTCGAACGGAATGACCTTGGCGTCCGCCATCGCTGTCCGGTCTCCTCAGGCGCCGTCGTGAACAGAGTGAACAGAGCGCACCTCGTGCGCAGGGGGTACGGAGGGCGCGGGGTCGCCCGGACGCGCGGTCGACGAGCCCAGCCGCTCCGCGATCCGGTCCACCGCCCCCGCCAGCATCTCCGGCGGCAGCAGCCCCGGTCCCCGGCCCCGCGCGAAGTCCGCGAGGGCCTCCGCCGTGGTGTAGCGCGGCACGAAGCCGAGGACCTCACGCGTCTGCACCGTCGACACGACCCGGCCGTGGGTGAGCAGCCGGATCTGTTCGGGAGCGAAGTCGGTGATCCCGACGGTCCGCAGAGCCGTCCCCACCCAGGTCACGGCCGGCAGCAGCACCGGCACGGTGGGCCGCCCGAGCCGCCGCGCGCACTGCGACAGCAGGAGCACCCCGTCGCCCGCGACGTTGAAGGTGCCGCTGTTCAGGGTGGCCCTGCGGGGCTCCTGCGCGACCAGGCGCAGCACGTCGATGACGTCGTCCTCGTGGACGAACTGCAGCCGCGGGTCGTAGCCGAGGACGGTCGGCAGCACCGGCAGCGCGAGGTACTCGGCGAGCGGCGAGTCGATCCGGGGCCCGAGGATGTTCGCGAACCGCAGCACGCACACGGCCACGTCCGGGCGGCGCCGGGCGAACCCCCGCACGTATCCCTCGACCTCGACTGCGTCCTTCGCGAAGCCCCCGCTGGGCAGTGACTTCGCGGCCGTCGTCTCGGTGAAGACGGCCGGGTCACGGGGAGCGGAGCCGTAGACACTCGTACTGGACTTGATCACGAGCCGGCCGATCCGCGGCGACTTCTGGCAGGCGCCGAGGAGCTGCATCGTGCCGATGACGTTGGTCTCCTTGACCGACGTACGGCCGCCGCCGCCGAGCGCCGTACCGGTGACGTCCAGATGGACCACCGTGTCGACGTCGTGCTCGGCGAGGACCTTCGCGATCTCCGGCCGGCGGATGTCCGCCCGTACGAACTCGGCGGCGCCGAGCTGGTGCGCCGGGTCGACCGCGTCCACCGCGATCACCCGGTCCACCTCCGGATCCCGCTGGATCCGCCGCACGAAGCGGCCCCCGAGATGCCGGGCGGCACCGGTGACGAGCACGACCTTGCCCAAGATCAGCGCCTTCCGTCCGTCTTCCGTTGGTCGCCACCGTAGCGCCTCGAGATTTCCGCGCAAATAAAACGTGGCCCTCCACCGCGAACGGTGAAGGGCCACGTCTGACGCACTGAACGCTGCGAAGCAGCTGTCGCCTTACTTCTTGTTGCGACGCTGAACGCGCGTGCGCTTGAGCAGCTTGCGGTGCTTCTTCTTGGCCATCCGCTTACGCCGCTTCTTGATAACAGAGCCCACGACTACCCTCGCTCACTTCTCGGAACATCCCCGCCTCCCGGCGGGGATCGGTGCGGGGCGTCTGGGCCCACACGACCTACGTCGGCCTAGCCTACCGTCCCGAGCACCGCGCTTGTAATCCGAGGGACATACGGAGCTTTCCCGGCGTTGTCGCCGCGCTCGCGCTACGCGGTCCCCACCCCCACGAAGGACTCCCGCAGGTACTCGTGAACCGCCTGTTCCGGCACCCGGAAGGACCTGCCCACCCGGATCGCCGGCAGATGACCGCTGTGCACCAAGCGGTACACGGTCATCTTGGACACGCGCATCACCGAGGCGACTTCCGCCACGGTCAGAAACTTGACCTCGTTGAGAGGTCGTTCGCCAGCAGCCATGACCCACCTGTACCTTCCGCCGCGACGCCCACCGGCTTCCCCTCCGGTGACTCTTCGTCGCCGAGCGCTCACGCTCCAGACTAGGGGCGGGTGGTACGAGTGGGGAAGAGGAGCTACCACCTGCCGTTTACCGTGACAGACACGCTCGATTGAGTACATAGCGCGTCAGCGGACGGTAGTAGTCGGAGCGCACGCCGTCATCAAGCGGAACGGCCACCGACACCTGTCCCTCCGCCTCGCCGACGAACAGCGCCGGATCATCCGTATCGGCGAGACCGATGGTCTCAATACCCAGCTGACCAGCCCCGCAGACCCAGCCGTGGTCGCCGACGACGAGCTCGGGCAGCGGCCCGCCGGCCTCGGCGGCGCTCTCCAGAGCCGCCCTAACCGGCAGCGGAGAGTGGGAGTGCGCCCCCGGCTCGCGCCCACCCCCCGACGGCCCCGGCTCTCGCACCAACGCGACCCCCCGTACGTAGTCGAGAAGGTACGTGCGTACGCCGAACCGGGTCGTTATGTCGACACATCGCCCCTGCGCCGGTGTGAGAACAAGACATCCCGCCGCCGACAACGCGTCTGCGAGAGCGACGTAGAAACCGAGCAGCCGGTGCGGATGACCCGTCCCGAGGAGCACCGGAACCCGCCGCGCGGCCGCCGCACCCAACCGTGCCGCGAACGCGTCCAGCCCCCTCAGCGTCCGCTCGGGATCGATGACATCGGGCCCCGACCGGTGCGCCGGATCATCCGACACCCCGCACTTGTCGGCCATCAGCCGCAGCAGATCGGCCTCACCCCACCCCCAGGTGGGATCGAGCCCCAGCAGCACCCGCGGATCGCGCGCCGCGAAGAGCCGATAGCTCCGCAGGCTCTCCTCCCGCGACGTCGCCACCGTGCCCGCCAACCCCGCCGCCAACAGATGCGCCCGCAGCGCCCCGGTACTCAACACCCACCCGATGCTGCCGGAACACCCCCTCCCCGGAGCCGAAACCCCCGGGACACCCCACCGTCGGCGTAACGCCCGCCAGAACGTTCCTGCCGATCCCTACGCGAGCATCCCCCGCAGCGGAAAGGCCGCCTTCCGGGTCGCGAGCACCGCCTGGTCCAGCCGGTCCGCCGGGTCGTAGCCCTCGGACCAGTCCCGGAAGCCCACCGGCCACAGACCGTCCGTCATCCGCCCGGGCCCCAGCTGCCGGGTCCGCGCGTACACCTCGTCCCGCCAGGACGACGGGATCACCGACTCCGGATCCACCGGGGCGTGCGCGGCGATCCCCACCAGATGCGTCCACGACCGCGGTACGACGTCGACCACCGCGTACCCACCACCGCCCAGGGCCAGCCAGCGCCCCTCGGCGTACTCGTGCGCCAGCTCGTGACACGCCTCCTGCACCGCCCGCTGCGCGTCGAGCGACACCGCGAGATGCGCCAGCGGATCCTCGAAATGCGTGTCCGCCCCGTGCTGCGTGACGAGGACCTGCGGCCGGAAGTCCGCGAGCAGCTCCGGTACGACCGCGTGGAACGCCCGCAGCCACCCCGCGTCCCCCGTCCCGGCCGGCAGCGCCACGTTCACGGCCCCGCCCTCACCGGGGCCGGCCGCCCCGGTCTCCTCCGGCCAGCCCGTCTGCGGGAACAGCGTCCGGGGATGCTCGTGCAGCGACACCGTCAGCACCCGGGGGTCCTCCCAGAACGCCGCCTGCACCCCGTCCCCGTGATGCACGTCCACATCCACGTACGCGACCCGCTCCGCGCCCAGCTCGAGCAGCCGCGCGATCGCCAGGGACGCGTCGTTGTAGATGCAGAACCCCGACGCGGCCCCCGGCATCGCGTGGTGCAGACCGCCCGCGAAGTTCACCGCGTGCGCGGCCTCCCCGCGCCACACCGCCTCCGCAGCGCCCACCGACTGCCCCGCGATCAACGCCGACGCCTCGTGCATCCCGGCGAAGGCCGGATCGTCGACCGTGCCGAGCCCGTACGACTGGTCGGCGTGCCGCGGATCGGCCGACGCCGCCCGCACCGCCGCCACATAGTCCTCACGGTGGACGAGACGCAGCGTCGAGTCCCCCGCCGGCTTCGCCGCGACCACGTCCACGGCTCGGTCGAGCCCGTACGCCCGCACCAACGACATCGTCAGCGCGAGCCGTACCGGATCCATCGGATGCTCGGACCCGAAGTCGTACTGCGTGACAGCTTCATCCCACATCAACAGTGCGCGGCCGCTCATGCCCGCCACCGTATCGGGCCGGTCGCTCACCGAACGACGTGGCATACACCACCGTCACCAGGACAAGCGCCATCGGCACCAGCATGGCCCCCCGGTAGCTCCACGCGTCACCCAGCGCCCCCACCAACGGTGAGCCGATCAGGAATCCGACGTAGTTGAAGACATTGAGCCGCGCCACCGCCGCGTCGCTCGCCCCCGGGAACAGACGCCCGGCCGCCGCGAAGGTCTGCGGAACGATCACACTCAGCCCGAGCCCCAGCACCGTGAACCCGAAGATCCCCACCCACGCCCCCGGCGACACCGCCACCACCACGAACCCCAGCGCCCCCAGCACGGCGCCGGCCCGCACGACCGCCGCCGCCCCGAACCGCCGCACCCCGAAGTCCCCCACGGCCCGACCGAGCAAGGTCGTCACCATGTACGCGTTGTACGGCACGGTGGCCAGCTCCTCCGAGCTGCCCAGCACGTCCTGGAGGTACTTGGCACTCCAGTTGGAGACGGTCGAGTCCCCGATGTACGCGAAGGTCATCACCAGACACAGCGGCAACAACAGCTTGAAGGCGACACCACTCCCCTTACCGCCCCCCTCCTCCGCCACGGCCACGGCTCCGGTCCCGTCGCCCCCGGCGACGTACCAGCGGCTCCCGACGAAGGCGAGGGGCAGCAGCACCGCCACCACCGGCAGGTAGGACACGAAGAGCGACAGATGCCAGTGCGCCCCCGCCCAGGCCAGCGAGGCCCCCGCGATCCCGCCGAGGCTGTACGAGGCGTGGAAGCCGAGCATGATGCTCCGCCCGTACGCCCGCTGGAGGCTGACCCCCAGCATGTTCATGGAGGCGTCGAGCGCCCCGACCGCGAGCCCGAAGAGGCCCAGGGCCAGAGCCGCGTGCCACAGCTGGTCCCCCATCCCCACGGCGAGCAGCGCCAGGAGCACGAACGGCTGGGCCCACCGCAGCACCACCGCGGGCCCCACCCGGGCGACGACCTTCTCCGTCATCACACTCGCGACACCGGCCAGGATCGGCACGGCGGCGAGGAAGGCCGGCAGCAACGCGTCCGAGATCCCGTACCGGTCCTGGATCGCCGGTATTCGGGTCACGAGCAGGGCGAAGGTCACCCCCTGCACGAAAAAGCTGACCGCCAGGGATCCCCGCCCACGCCGCAACCGCGCATCCGTCATGGCGGCACAGCGTACGGCCGGAACCTACCCGGGGGTAGATGGATCACAGTCCCAATATCGCCGGCAGCTCGTCCATGGCGCCGAAGAACCCCTTGGCGCCCGCGAGCTTCTCCTCGGGCGTCATCGCGGTGAACCCGTACACGTCCATCCGGGCCGCCACCGCCGCCTGTACCCCGAGCCGGCTGTCCTCGACGACCACGCACCGCTCCGGCGCCACGCCCATCCGCGAGGCGGCATGGAGGAACAGATCGGGCGCCGGCTTCCCCCGGCCGACGTCCTCGGCGCTGAAGACGAGCTCGTCCGGGAACCAGGCGTCGAGCCCGGTCTTCCGGTGCCCCACCCGGATCCGCTCATGACTCCCCGAGGAGGCCACACAGTACGGAACCCCCGCCTCGGCCAGCTGCTTGAGCACCTCCCCGGCCCCGGGCACGGCCTCGAGCTCGGCCTGGAAGGCGGCGAAGACCCGCGCGTGGAACGTCTCGTCGAACCCCGCCGGCAACCGCTGCCCACTCCGCTCCTCGACGAGCTCGTGAATGCGGTGCATGGCGGATCCCATGTAGTCGCGCACGGATTCCTCGTACGTGGTGGGATGCCCGAGCTCCGTCAGATAGCCGGCCAACAGCGTGTTGGAAATCGGCTCGCTGTCCACGAGCACACCGTCGTTGTCGAAGATCACCAGGTCGTAGCGCATGCGCCCAGCTTAGAACGCAAAAATGCCTCAACCCCCGGACAAGGTCCGGGGGTTGAGGCTAAAAATTGTTCGGCGGCGTCCTACTCTCCCACAGGGTCCCCCCTGCAGTACCATCGGCGCTGAAAGGCTTAGCTTCCGGGTTCGGAATGTAACCGGGCGTTTCCCTAACGCT
>NZ_JBHTSA010000126.1:0-22674 GCF_042795405.1 Streptomyces sp. NPDC056480
GGCTCTTCGGCCACCTCGGCGATCCATGTCAACAGCACTGAAGCAGTATCCCCGCATGGAGAGGCCCAAGAACCACCATAAGAAACGACGTCTTACACCGTGGCCCGGCGTCGTCCGCTCATCGAGGACCTGCCCGAGGTCCGGCGACTGGCCGCTGCCACGGACACGGCGACCGCCGACGCGTCCGGCGACGACACGCAGTCGCTGCGGGGCCGCCTCGCCGAGCTGAGCGCCGACGACCAGGCCGCCGAGCTGCTCGCCATCGTGCAGGGGGAGGCCGCGAGGGTCCTCGAACTCCGCGATCCCCAGGCGGTGGCGGAGCAGCGTGCCTTCCGCGAGCTCGGGTTCGACTCGGTGATGGCGGTCGAGATGCGGAACCGGCTGAGGAGGCTGTCCGGACTGCGACTGCCCGCCACCCTGGTGTTCGATCACCCGACGCCGGGCGCTGTGGTGGCGTACCTGCGCGGAGCGATGTTCCCGGACGGGACCGGGACCGTGGCGTCGCCCCTCGCGCAGATCGAGCGGCTGGAGAACGCGCTGCTGCGCATGCGGCAGCCCGACAGCCGTGAGAAGGCACGCATCACCCTGCGCCTCCAGTCCCTCCTCGAGACGTGGCGTGGTGAGGGCGACGAACAGGGGCAGGGGGACGCCGGCGGGCAACCGTTCGAATCCGCGACCCCCGACGAAGTATTCGACTTCATTGACAAGGAGCTGGGTCAGCGCTGACCGCGACCAGCCCCGTTGGACTCCGGCGATTGAGAATGTGATGACGGACCAGGACAAGTTGTTCGAATACCTCAAGCGGGTAACCGGTGAGCTGAAGCAGACGCGGGAACGCCTCCTGCGGTACGAGTCGGGCGAGCACGAGCCGATCGCCGTCGTGGGGATGAGCTGCCGGCTTCCGGGCGGGGTACGCAGCCCCGAGGACCTGTGGGAGCTGGTGGCGAACGGAACGGACGCCATCACGGCGTTCCCGCCCGACCGCGGCTGGCCGATCGACGAGCTGTACGACCCCGAGCCCGGCCGCCCGGGCAAGACGTACGCCCGCGAGGGCGGCTTCGTCGAGGACGTGGCCGACTTCGACGCCGAGCTGTTCGGCATCAGCCCGCGCGAGGCGCTGAGCATGGACCCGCAGCAGCGGCTGCTCCTCGAGTCCGCGTGGGAACTGTTCGAACGCGCGGGCCTCGACCACACCACCCTCCGGTCCAGCTCCACCGGCGTCTTCGTCGGCGCGGGCTTCCAGGGCTACGGCAGCCACGCGGACGCCTCCGACGGCTACCTCCTGACCGGCTCCACGGGCAGCGTGGTATCGGGCCGGCTGTCGTACGTGTTCGGGTTGGAAGGTCCTGCGGTGACGGTGGACACGGCGTGTTCGTCGTCGCTCGTGGCGTTGCATCTGGCGGCGCAGGCGTTGCGGGCCGGTGAGTGCTCGCTGGCGCTCGCCGGTGGGGTGACGGTGATGTCGACGCCGGGTGCGTTCGTGGAGTTCAGCCGGCAGCGAGGGATGGCGGCCGACGGGCGCTGCAAGCCGTTCGCGGCCGCGGCCGACGGAACGGGCTGGGGCGAGGGCGTCGGTCTACTGCTCCTTGAGCGGTTGTCCGACGCCCGTCGCCACGGGCATCGGGTGCTGGCCGTGGTACGTGGCTCCGCCGTGAACCAGGACGGCGCGTCGAACGGCCTGACGGCACCCAACGGGCCCTCGCAACAGCGGGTCATCCAGCAGGCCTTGGCGAACGCCGGTCTGGGCGCCGAGCAGATCGACGCGGTGGAGGCCCACGGCACGGGCACGACACTGGGTGATCCGATCGAGGCGCAGGCGCTCCTTGCGACGTACGGCCAGGACCGGCTGGAGGACCACCCGCTGTGGCTCGGCTCCGTGAAGTCGAACATCGGACACACGCAGTCCGCTGCGGGCGTGGCAGGCGTCATCAAGATGGTGATGGCGATGCGGCACGGCCGTCTGCCCGAGACGCTGCACGTGGACGAGCCGTCGCCGCACGTGGACTGGACGACGGGTGGCGTGCGTCTGCTGACGGAGTCGGTGCCGTGGCCCGGTGAGGAGCGCGTACGGCGGGCGGGGGTGTCGTCGTTCGGCGTCAGTGGCACGAATGCGCACGTGATCCTGGAGGAGCCTCCTGCGACTGAACCCGTGGTTCCTGATCCTGTGGCGGCGAGGCCGGAGGCGCCGGGGCCGGTGCCGTGGGTGATGTCGGGCCGGGGTGGGACGGGGCTGCGGGGTCAGGCGGCTCAGCTGGCCGCGTTCGCCCGGGGGCGCGCGGATGCCGATGTCGCGGGTGTGGCGGCGACGTTGATGAACCGTGCGCCGCTGGAGGACCGAGCGGTGGTCGTGGGCGAGGACGTCGCCGAACTCGTCGTGCGGCTTGATGCGCTGGCGGAGGGTGGTTCGGTCGACGGCCTGGTGACCGGTTCGCCGGTGACGGGCAAGACGGCTGTGCTGTTCACGGGCCAGGGTTCCCAGTTCGCCGGGATGGGTGCGCAGCTGTACGAGCGGTTCGAGGCGTTCGCCGGTGTGGTGGACGAAGTGTGTGCGGTGGCGGACGAGTTGTTGCCTGAGCCGTTGCGTCCGGTGCTCTTCGGTGAGGACGGGCGTGGTGACCTGCTCGACCGGACGGTGTTCGCCCAGGTGGGGTTGGTGGCGCTGGAGGTGGGGCTGTGGCGGGTCCTGTCCGAGACTGGTGTCCGGGCCGATGTGCTGGTGGGGCATTCGGTCGGTGAGATCAGCGCTGCTGTCGCGGCGGGTGTGCTCACCTTGCCTGATGCGGTGCGGCTGGTCTGTGCGCGCGGTCGGTTGATGCAGGGGATGGCCGCTGGCGGGGTGATGGTGTCCGTGGCTGCGCCGGTCGAGGACATCCAGGAACGCGTCAGTGGAGTTCCCGGAGTGTGGATCGCCGCGGTGAACGCACCGGGGTCGGTCGTCCTGGCCGGTGAGGCCGATGCCGTACGCGAAGTGGTCGCTGCGCTGGATGCCGAAGGGGTGCGGACCCGCTCCCTCCCCGTGAGTCACGCCTTCCATACCCCACTGATGGACCCGATGCTGGAGGACTTCTCCGCTGCCATCGCCGGCCTGTCCTTCCGACCTGCGCAGATCCCGGTCGTCTCGACGGTGACCGGCGAGCTCGCGGGTGCCGACTTCGGCAGCCCCGCGTACTGGGTGCAGCACGTCCGGCAGCCGGTCCGGTTCGCCGACGCGGTCGGCAGGGCGCGGGAGTTGGGCGCGCGGGTGTGGGCTGAGGTCGGTCCGCAGCCCGCGCTCTCCGCCGCGATGGAGGAGCGTGCGGGCGAGGCCGTCGTGTCCTTCATGCGGCGTGACCGCGACCAGGTCACCGGTCTCCTGCCCGGCCTGTCCCGGCTCCACGTCCACGGCGTCGAGGTCGACTGGGACCAGTGGATCCCCCGGACGACGCGGCCGGTGGAGCTCCCGACGTACGCCTTCCAGCGGCGCCGTTACTGGCTGGAGGCGTCCGCCCCCTCCGTAGCCGAGGCGGAGGTCGACCCCGGTGCGGCGGAGTTCTGGGAGGCGGTCGAGCGCAACGACCTCGAAGCCCTCGGCCTTCACGAGGACACCCCCTCCGATGCCGTACTCCCGGCCCTGACGGCGTGGCGGCGTGGCCGCCAGGAGCGTCAGGCCCTCGCCGGCCTGCGCTACCAGGTCACCTGGAAAGCCGTACCGGAGACCGGCGCCCCCGTCCCCCTGTCCGGCACCTGGCTGGTGCTCACCCGGTCCGACGACGAAGCCCCGGAGCTCACCGCCGCCGTCGGCCGGGCCGGCGGGCAGGCCGTCCGGATCGCCGTCCCCGGGGACGTCACGCCCGAGGAGCTGTCGCGTCTGCTGTCCGAAGCCTGCGGCGACACCCCCGTGCCGAGCGGGGTCCTCTCCCTCCTCGCCGTGGCGGACCGCACGGCAGCGGAAACCTTCCCGGACCGACTGCCCGCAACGGTGACCGACACCGTCACCCTGCTCCGCGTCCTGGACGACACCGGCATCGACGCACCCGTGTGGTCCGTCACCCGGGGCGCCGTCGCCACGCGTGCCGACGAACCGACGACCGACCCCGCCGCCGCGCTGGTGTGGGGCATGGGCCGCGTGGCCGCCCTGGAACAGCCCGGCCGATGGGGTGGCCTGATCGACCTTCCGGCAGTGCCGGACGACAACACCTACGACCTGGTCTGCCGCGTCGTCGCCGGTACGGACCGCGAGGACCAGGTCGCGATCCGTACCGGCGGCCTGCTCGCACGCCGGGTGCGCAGGGCGGACCGCGCAGCCGGGACCGCGGCGACCTGGCGGCCCCGGGGCACGGCGCTGATCACGGGCGGCACCGGAGCTCTCGGGGGTCATGTCGCGCGATGGCTGGTCGGGCAGGGCGTCGAGCACGTCGTCCTGCTGGGACGCCGTGGCCCCGACGCACCTCGGGCCGCCGCGCTGCGCGACGAACTCACCGCCGCCGGAGCCCGTGTCACCGTCGCCGCCTGCGACGTGGCCGACCGCGAACAGCTCCACGAGGTGGTCCGCCAGGTCCGGGCCGACGGCGCGGAGATCCGCGTCGTCGTCCACGCCGCCGGCCTGGGCCTGACGGGCGCGCTGTCCGAGGTGCGACCCGAGGAGTTCCGGCGGACCATGGCGGCGAAGGCGCTCGGCGCGCTCCACCTCGACGCCCTCTTCGACCGGGCCGACCTCGACGCCTTCGTCCTCTTCTCCTCGATCGCGGGAATCTGGGGCAGCGGCGGCCAGAGCGCCTACGCCGCGGCGAACGCGTACCTCGACGCGCTGGCCCGCCGGCGCCGTGACCGCGGGTTGACCGCGACCTCGGTGGCCTGGGGCGCCTGGGCAGGGGACGGCATGGCCGAAGGCGACGCCGCAGTACAGCTCGCCCGCCGCGGCATCACCACGATGCCGGTCGACCGGGCCCTGAGCTCGCTCCACCAGATCCTCGACCGGGACGAGACCACGGCCACCGTCGCCGACGTCGACTGGAGCCGCTTCGCCCGGACGTACCTGACCGTCCGCGACAGCAGCCTGTTCGACGAGATCGCGGAGGCGCGCGAGGCGCAGGCCGGGGAACAGGCCGTCGAAGGGGAGAGCACCGGCGACTTCCCGCTGGTCCGCAGGCTGCGCTCCCTCGACGAGGCCGCACAGCACCACGAGCTGCTCGACGTGATCCGCACGGCGGCGGCCGAGGTGCTCGGCCACGCAAGGGCGACCGACATCCACGAGGACCGGGCCTTCCGCGACCTCGGCTGCGACTCGCTGACGGCCGTCGAAGTCCGCGACCGCCTGCGCGGCGCCACCGGTCTGCGGCTCCCGGCCACCCTGCTGTTCGACCGCCCCACGCCACGGGTGCTCGCCGCGCATCTCCGGACGGAACTCTTCGGCGGTCACACCGCCGCCGCCCAGGTGCTGCCCGCGCCGGCCGGCGCACCGGTGGACGACGACCCGATCGCCATCGTCGGGATGAGTTGCCGCTTCCCCGGGGACGTGCGGTCGCCCGAGGACCTGTGGCGGCTGGTCGCGACGGGCCGGGACACCCTCACCGAGTTCCCGACGAACCGGGGCTGGGACCTGTCGGCCCTGTTCGACGACGACCCGGACCGCCCGGGAACCAGCTACGCCACCACCGGCAGCTTCCTGCACGACGTCGACGAGTTCGACGCCGAGTTCTTCGGGATCAACCCGCGCGAGGCGCTGGCCATGGACCCGCAGCAGCGGCTGCTCCTCGAGGTGACCTGGGAGGCGTTGGAACGCGCACACATCGCTCCGGAGTCGCTCCGCACCAGCCGGACCGGCGTCTTCGTCGGCACGAACGGCCAGGACTACGTCTCCCTGCTGGGGGGCGCCGGGATCGCCGCCGAGGGATACCTGGCGACCGGCAACGCGGCGAGTGTGGTGTCGGGCCGGCTGTCGTACGTGTTCGGGTTGGAGGGTCCTGCGGTGACGGTGGACACGGCGTGTTCGTCGTCGCTCGTGGCGTTGCATCTGGCGGCGCAGGCGTTGCGGGCCGGTGAGTGCTCGTTGGCGCTCGCCGGTGGGGTGACGGTGATGTCGACGCCGGGTGCGTTCGTGGAGTTCAGCCGGCAGCGGGGTCTGGCGCCCGATGGCCGGTGCAAGCCGTTCGCGGCGGGAGCCGACGGTACGGGCTGGGGTGAGGGTGCGGGTGTGCTGTTGCTCGAGCGGCTGTCCGAGGCGGTGGCGAACGGTCATCAAGTGCTCGCTGTGCTCCGGGGTTCGGCGGTCAATCAGGACGGTGCGTCGAACGGTCTGACGGCGCCGAACGGTCCGGCGCAGCAGCGGGTGATCCGGCAGGCGCTGTCCAACGCCGGTCTCGGTAGCGGTGAAGTGGACGTCGTCGAGGCGCATGGCACCGGTACGAGGCTGGGTGACCCGATCGAGGCGCAGGCGCTGCTTGCGACGTACGGCCAGGACCGGCCGGAAGAGCGTCCGCTGTGGCTGGGTTCGGTGAAGTCGAACATCGGGCACACGCAGGCGGCCGCGGGTGTGGCCGGTGTGATCAAGATGGTGATGGCGATGCGGCACGGGCGGTTGCCCGAGACGCTGCATGTCGATGAACCGTCGTCGCACGTGGACTGGTCCGCGGGTGAGGTGCGTCTGCTGACGGAGCCGGTGCCGTGGTCCGGTGACGAGCGCGTACGGCGGGCGGGGGTGTCCTCGTTCGGCGTCAGTGGCACGAATGCGCACGTGATCCTGGAGGAGCCTCCTGCGACTGGCCCCGTGGTTCGTGATCCTGTGGCGGTGAGGCCGGAGGTGCCGGGTCCGGTGCCGTGGGTGGTGTCGGGCCGGGGTGACGCGGCGCTGCGGGGTCAGGCGGCCCAGCTGGCGGAGTTCGTCAGGGGGCGGCGCGGGGATGTCGATGTCGCGGGTCTGGCGGCGACGTTGACGAACCGTGCAGTGCTGGAGGACCGCGCGGTGGTCGTGGGCGAGGGCGTCGCGGAGTTGGTGGCGGGCCTTGACGCGCTGGCCGAGGGCGGTGCGGTCGACGGCCTGGTGACGGGTTCGCCGGTGGGTGGGAGGAAGGCGGTGCTGTTCACCGGTCAGGGTTCCCAGTTCGCCGGGATGGGTGCGCAGTTGTACGGGCGGTTCGAGTCGTTCGCTGCTGTGGTGGACGAAGTGTGTGCGGTGGCCGATGAGTTGTTGCCTGAGCCGTTGCGTCCGGTGCTCTTCGGTGAGGACGGGCGTGGTGAGCTGATCGACCGGACCGTCTTCGCCCAGATCGGCCTTGTGGCGCTGGAGGTCGGGCTGTGGCGGGTTCTGTCCGAGAGCGGTGTTCGGGCGGATGTGCTGGTGGGGCATTCGGTCGGTGAGATCAGCGCGGCCGTGGCGGCGGGTGTGTTGGACCTGCCCGACGCGGTCCGACTGGCCTGCGTGCGCGGTCGGCTGATGCAGGGGATGGCCGCCGGCGGGGTGATGGTCTCCGTGGCTGCCCCTGCCGAGGTGATCCAGGAGAGGATCTCCGGCCTCGCCGGGGTGTGGGTGGCAGCGGTGAACGCGCCGGGGTCGGTCGTCCTGGCGGGCGAGGCGGATGCCGTACACGGTGTGGTCGGGAAGCTGACCGTCGAGGGCGTACGCACGCGCTCCCTCCCCGTGAGTCACGCGTTCCATACCCCGTTGATGGACCCCATGCTGGAGGACTTCTCCGCTGCCATCGCCGACCTGATCTTCCGGCCTGCGGAGATCCCGGTCGTCTCGACGGTGACCGGCGAGCTTGCGGGCGCCGACTTCGGCAGCCCCGCCTACTGGGTGCAGCACGCGCGGCAGCCCGTACGATTCGCCGCATCCATAGCCATGGCGCGGGAGCTGGGCGCCCGCGCATGGATCGAGGTGGGCCCGCAGCCCGCGCTCTCCGCCGCGATGGAAGAGCGTGCGGGCGAGGCCGTCGCCTCCTTCATGCGGCGCGACCGCGACCAGGTCACCGCCCTCCTCACCGGTCTGGCCCGGCTCCACGTGCACGGCGTCGAGGTCGACTGGGGCCGGTGGGTCTCCCGTACGCGACCGCCGGTGGAGATCCCGACGTACGCCTTCCAGCGCCGGCGCTACTGGCCGGGCGGCTCTGCCGCGGCGTCCGCGGGCTCCCTCTCGGGTGTGGGCCTGTCCGGTGCCGACCATCGTCTGCTCGGCGCGCAGGTGACGCTCGCCGACGGCGGTGCGGTGTTCACGGGCCGGCTGTCGGTGTCCACGCAACCCTGGCTCGCCGACCATGCCGTATCCGGAACCGTCCTGCTGCCGGGAACCGCGTTCGTCGACTTCATGGCACACGCGGGTCGACAGACGGGGTGCCCGCAGGTGCGGGAACTGACCCTGCAGGCACCCCTGGTGCTGGCCGAGGAGGGGCCGGGCGTGGCGGTCCAGGTCGTCGTCGACGCCCCCGACGAACACGGGCAGCGGGCTGTCGCCGTCTACTCCCGCCCGGACGCCGGAGCGGTCGAGTGGACCCGGCACGGCACCGGCGTCCTCAGCGAGACGGCGGAGCTCCCTGAAACGGGCTGGGCCTGGCCGCCGGCGGGCGAGCCGCTCCCGGCGGAGGGCGTCTACGCCGGACTGTCCGACGCCGGATTCGACTACGGGCTCGTCTTCCGGGGCCTGAAGCAGGTCTGGCAGGACGGCGAGGACGTGTACGCCGAGGTCGTCCTGCCCGACGAGCCGGCCGGCTTCGCGCTCCACCCGGCCCTGCTCGACGCCGCGCTGCACGCTCTTGCCGCCGCCCCCGGCGCCGGGTCCGGCGAAGGAGGTCTGCCCTTCGCGTTCACCGGCGTACGCGTGCACCGACCCGGTGCCTCGACCCTGCGCGTACGGCTGCGCAAGCAGGAGCCCGACGGGATCGGACTTGAGGCCGTCGACGTCGCCGGGAACCCCGTGGTGTCCATCGACTCGCTGGTGTTCCGGCCGGTCAGCCATGCCGATCTCGCCGCGCCCGGGGCATCCGAAGGGGACGTGCTGCACCTGCGGTGGACGCCGCTTCCGGAGCGGACCCCGGAGGCCCCGGAAGCAGAAGCGGAGGGAACCGCGGCCCACGCGCAGCCGGGCGGCGGTCACGTGCACGCCGTCCCCGGCATCGCGGCGGCCTCCGCTGCGGTGCGCGGCGGAACGGCCGAGCCGCACTGGGTGGTGCTGCCCTGCCGTGCCCCCGAGGAGGGGTCGGTCCCGGACCGTGCGCGTGCCCTGATCGTCCGGGCACTCGGCCAGGTGCAGGCCTTCCTCGACGCCCCCGAGATGGCCGGGCGCCGACTGCTCGTCCTGACCCGGGGCGCGGTCGCGGCCGACGAGAGCGACCGTGGCGTCGACGTGTCAGCGGCGGGCGTCTGGGGGCTGGTGCGCTCGGCCCAGTCGGAACACCCGGACCGGCTCGTCCTGCTGGACGTCGACACCGAGGTGGGCGACGACGAGTGGCCCGCCCTGCTGTCCGCCGTCGCCGCCGCCCCGCTGCCCCAGCTCGTACGGCGCAACGGGAGACTGTCGACGCCGCGCCTGGAAGCGGTCGGGGGCGGCGAGGACCTGATCGCCCCCGTGCGGGGCGCATGGCGTCTCACGGCCGGACCGGGCGGCACCTCGGCGGAACTCGCCCTCGTGTCCCAGACCTTGACCGCCGGCGAACCGCTCGGCGAGGGCATGGTCCGAGTGGCCGTGCGCGCGGCCGGGCTCAACTTCCGCGACGTGCTCATCTCGCTCGGCATGTACCCCGGCGCCGCGTCGATCGGCGGCGAGGGCGCGGGCGTCGTCACCGAGGTCGGCCCGGGTGTCACCGGCACGGCGGTCGGTGACCGGGTGATGGGGCTGATGCCGGACTCGTTCGCCGATACGACGGTGACGGACGCCCGCATGATCGTCCGCATGCCCGAGGGCTGGACGTTCCAGGAGGCGGCCTCCGTGCCCATCGTCTTCCTCACCGCCCGGTACGCCCTCGGGGATCTCGCGGGTCTTCGTCGGGGTGAGCGGGTGCTGATTCACGCGGGGGCGGGGGGTGTCGGGATGGCGGCCGTGCAGCTCGCGCGTCATCTCGGTGCGGAGGTGTTCGCGACGGCGCACCCGTCCAAGTGGGGGACGCTGCGGGGTCTTGGGGTGGCGGAGGATCACATCGCGTCCTCGCGTGATCTCGGTTTCCGTGCGGCGTTCCTCGACGTGACCGGTGGTGCCGGGGTCGATGTGGTGCTGAACTCGCTCGCGGGTGAGTTCGTGGACGCCTCGCTCGAACTCCTGCCGCGTGGCGGCCGGTTCATCGAGATGGGCAAGACCGATGTCCGGGAGGCCGCCTCGCTGCCGGCCGGAGTCCGGTACCGCACCTTCGACCTCTCCGAACCCGAGCCCGCACGCATCGGCGCGATGCTGACGGAGCTCCTCACGATGTTGCGGGACGGCGCCCTGAGGCTCCTCCCGCTGACCTCGTGGGACGTACGCAGGGCCCCGGCCGCGTTCGGGCACGTGCGGTCGGCCCGGCACACCGGCAAGGTCGTCCTCACCGTACCCGCGCCGCTCGACCCGGACGGCACCGTCCTGATCACCGGCGGCACCGGCACGCTGGGCGCGCTGGTCGCCGAGCACCTGGTCACCACGCACGGCGTACGGCACCTGTTGCTGGTCGGCAGGCGCGGCCCGCAGGCGCCCGGGGCCGAGGAACTCGCGCTGCGGCTGCGGCAGTTCGGTGCAGAGGTCCGGATCGTGGCAGCCGATCTCGCGCGCCGCGAGGAGACCGCGGACGTCCTCGCCCAGGTCGGTGCCGACCACCCGCTCACCGGCGTCGTCCATGCGGCGGGCATCGCCGACGACGGCGTCCTCGGCGCGCTGACGCCCGACCGGGTCGACCGGGTCATGGCCGCCAAGGCCGACGCGGCCTGGCATCTCCACGAGCTGACCCGGGACGCGGACCTGGCGATGTTCACCCTGTTCTCGTCCGCCTCCGGAGTCCTCGGGTCCCCGGGCCAGGCCAACTACGCCGCCGCGAACACCTTCCTGGACGCCCTGGCCGAGCACCGCAGGGCGCAGGGCCTCGCGGGACAGTCCCTGTCCTGGGGACTGTGGGCCCGCCGCAGCGCCATCAGCGGTCACCTCACCGACGCCGACCTGGCCCGCGTGGCCCGGTCCGGCATGGTGCCGCTCGGCGACGAGCACGGGCTGCGGCTCCTGGACGGGGCACGCGCCCGCTGCGGACGCGCGCACGCCGTACCGGTGCTGCTCGCACCGGGGCACCGGCACACCCATCCGCTCCTCGCCCATCTGGGCGGACCCTCCCGCCCGGCCCGTACCGCCACGCGCGGTGGCGGGGCCGGCGCCCCGTCCGTACCGCTGGCCGAAAGGCTCCGCGAGCTGTCGGCGGAGGAGCAGCGGCGGATGCTGCTGACCCTGGTGCGGGAGCAGTCCGCGGCCGCCCTCGGGCACGAGTCCACGGAAGCCATCGGCCCCCGGAAGCCCTTCAAGGAGCTGGGGTTCGACTCGCTCACCGGCGTCGAGGTCCGCAACAGGCTCGGCGCGGCGACGGGGGCGACCCTGCGCGCCACCGTGGTGTTCGACTTCCCCACGCCCGCAGCGCTCGCCGACCACCTGTGGGAGACGATCCGGCCCGACGACGGCACGGGGGAGCCCCCGATCATCGCCGATCTCGCCCGCCTGGAGGCCGCGCTGACACAGGCCCCGGACTCCGGCGACCTGCGCGACGAGATCACCGCCCGCCTGGAGGAGATCCTCTGGACCTGGCGGGACAGGGCGGAGGGAGGGCGGCCGGTCACCGGCGAGGACGACGACGATCTGGCCGCCGCGACCGACGACGAGATGTTCGCCCTGATCGACGAAGAACTCGGCAGGCAGTGACGTGCGCCGTCACCTGCCCGACCGCCCGCCGCACGTGAGGAGCCAGGCCCGGATGTCAGACAACCAGAAGCTGCGGGACTACCTGAACAAGGTCACGGCCGATCTGCGGCAGACCCGCAGGCGGCTGGAGGAGGCCCGGTCCGCCGACTCCGAGCCGATCGCCGTCATCGGGATGAGCTGCCGGTTCCCCGGCGGGGTTGAGTCCCCCGAAGAGCTGTGGCAGCTGGTCGCCGGCGAACGGGACGCGATCACCCCGTTCCCCCGCGACCGCGGCTGGGACGTGGACGGCCTCTACGACCCGGACCCCGGGCGGACCGGCACCTCGTACGCCCGCGCGGGCGGGTTCCTCGCCGACGCCGGCGGCTTCGACGCGGAGTTCTTCGGCATCAGCCCGCGCGAGGCGCTGGCGATGGACCCGCAACAGCGGCTGCTGCTCGAACTGGCCTGGGAGGTCTTCGAGGACGCCGGCATCGACCCCACCTCGGTGGCCGGCCGGCCGGTCGGCACGTACATCGGCACCTCCACCTCCGGCTACGGCATCACCCTGGCCGAGGCGCCCTCAGGGGTGGAGGGGTATCTGCTGACGGGCAGCGCGGCGGCCGTCGCCTCCGGACGGATCGCGTACACCCTCGGCCTGGAGGGCCCGGCGGTCACGATCGACACGGCGTGCTCGTCGTCGCTGGTCGCCATGCACCTGGCCGCACAGGCCCTGCGGTCCGGCGAGAGCGATCTCGCGGTGGCCGGCGGTGCCACCGTCATGTCCAGTCCCGGCACGTTCGTGGAGTTCAGCCGGCAGCGAGGTCTGTCGCCGGACGGGCTGTGCAAGCCGTTCGCGGCGGCGGCGGACGGCACCGGCTGGGGCGAAGGCGTCGGACTGCTCCTCCTGGAGCGGCTGTCCGACGCCCTCGCGAGCGGTCACCGCGTGCTCGGCGTGCTGCGGGGCTCCGCGGTGAACCAGGACGGCGCGTCCAACGGCCTCACGGCACCGAACGGCCCGTCGCAGCAACGGGTCATCCGGCAGGCCCTGCGCAACGCCCGGGTCGCCGCCGCACAGGTGGACGTCGTGGAGGCGCACGGCACCGGCACCACACTCGGCGACCCCATCGAGGCACAGGCCCTGCTCGACACGTACGGCCAGGGCCGCACGCACGAGAGGCCGTTGTGGCTCGGCTCGGTCAAGTCGAACATCGGGCACACGCAGGCGGCCGCGGGCGTGGCCGGGGTCATCAAGATGCTGATGGCCATGCGGCACGGGAAGCTGCCTGCGACGCTGCACGTGGACGCGCCGTCGCCGCACGTGGACTGGTCGGCGGGCGAGGTACGCCTGCTGACCGAGGCGGTGCCGTGGCCGGGCGACGGGCATCCGCGCCGGGCCGGGGTGTCCTCGTTCGGGGTCAGCGGCACCAACGCCCACGTGATCCTCGAGGAACCGCCCGCCGTCGAGCCGAAGGCCGCCGCGCCGGTGGAGACGCCGGGTCCCGTGCCGTGGGCGCTGTCGGGGCGCGGGGACGAGGGACTGCGCGGCCAGGCCGCCCGGCTCGCCGACTTCGTACGGGAACGGCGGGCCGCGGGGACGGCCGATCGCACCTGGCTCGCCGGCGTCGCGTCGGGGCTGGCCGGACGCGCCGCCCTGGAGCAGCGGGCCGTGGTCGTGGGGTCGGACGTGGACGGACTCCTCGCGGGCCTTGACGCGCTGGCGGCCGACGGGCAGCCCCTGCCGGCGAGCACCGACTCCGGCGCGGTCTTCGTCTTCCCCGGCCAGGGTGGCCAATGGGCCCGCATGGGAAGGGAGTTGCTGGCAGCCGATGCCGTCTTCGCGGAGGCCGTCGCCGCGTGCGAGCGGGCCCTGGATCCATGGGTGGACTGGTCGCTGCGAGCGGTGCTGTCGGGGGAGGAGCGGGACTGGCTGGACCGGGTGGACGTGGTCCAGCCGGCGTTGTGGGCGGTGATGGTCTCCCTTGCGGAGGTCTGGCGTGCGGCGGGCGTCGTCCCCGATGTCGTCGTGGGTCACTCGCAGGGTGAGATCGCGGCTGCGGTGGTCGCGGGCCGGTTGAGTGTCGAGGACGGCGCCCGCGTGGTCGCGCTCCGCTCGCGTGCCCTGCGGGACCTCGCCGGTCGGGGGGCGATGGCCTCCCTGGCGCTGGACGCGGCGGAGGCGGAGACGCAAATGCCGTCGGACGTCACCGTGGCAGCCGTGAACGCTCCGGGGCAGATCGTCGTGAGCGGTCCGCCCGAGGAGATCGCCGACCTGTGCGCCCGGCTCGACGGGCAGGGGATACGGGCACGCCGTATCGAGGTGGACTACGCCTCGCACCACGCGCAGGTGGAAGTGGTCGAGGAGCGGCTGCGCGCGGAGCTGGCCGGGGTCGTCGATCTGGGCGGCTCGGGACCGGAGTTCGTGTCGACGGTGACCGGTGAGCCGGTTGCCGTGGGGGATCTGGACGCCGGCTACTGGTACCGCAACCTGCGCGAGCCGGTGCTGTTCGCCGATGTGGTGCGGCGGTTGGAGGAATCGGGATCCCGGACGTACGTGGAGATCGGTCCCCATCCGGTGCTGTCGTTGGCCATGGAGCAGACGGTCACCGACGGTCGGGTGCTGCACACACTGCGCCGCGAACAGCCGGACTCCGTCCAGCTGTTGAGGAGCCTGGGCGCCGCCTGGGCCGCCGGTCTGCCGGTGGCGTGGCGGGAGCTGCTGCCCGCCGTACAGCCGGTGGCCTTGCCCACGTACGCCTTCCAGCGACAGCACTACTGGCTCACTCCTCCCGCGAGCGAGCGGCGGACGGCCGTCGGCCGGTACCGGATCGGCTGGAAGCCGCTGCCGGAACCCGAGCCTGTCGGCCCGCCCCGGACCACCGCATGGCTGCTCGTCCACGAAGAGGACGGGGACCGCGCGATCGAGGCCGCCGTGCTCGCCGCAGCGCTCACGGGCGAAGGCGGCTCGGCGCGCGTGGTCGCCGTGCCGTCCGGAACGGTCGAACCGGATGCGCTGACCCGCCTGTTGAACGACTTCCCCCTTCCGGAGGAGCACCCGGTCGGGGTGGTCTCCCTGCTGCGCGGAGAGGCCGCGGTGGGGCTCCTGCGGGCCGTGGCGTCCGTACCCTGGCGGGCCTGTCTGTGGCAACTGACCTCGGGTGCGGTCGGCGTGGGCGACGACGATGTCGTCGCCGACCGCACACAGGCCGGGTTGTGGGGATGGAGCCGCTGCTTCGCCCTCGAACACCCGGACCGCTGGGGCGGCCTGCTCGACCTGCCCGAGGGCGCCGCCGCCGAAGTGGTGGCCCGGGCGGCGGTCCGGCTCGCGCACGACGGCGACGAGGACCAGGTCGCCGTCCGCGCCGAGGGCGCCTACGGCCGTCGCCTGCTGCCCGTGACCGACGAGCCGGGCGACCCGCGACCGGCATGGCCGCCGGCCGGCACGGTGGTGGTCACCGGCGGCACCGAGGGGCCCGGCCGCCATGTGGCCCGCTGGGTGGCCTCCCGGGGCGCCGACCGCCTGGTGCTCGTCGGCACCGGCGCGGCGGAGCTGTGCGCCGAACTGACCGCGGCGGGTACGCCGACCGTCGCCGTGACGTGCGACATCACCGACCCCGAGGCCCTCCGCGCGCTGCTCCACGAGGCCACGGCGGAAGCGCCGTTGGCCGCCGTGGTGCACACCGCGGGCACCATCGAGCTGGCCCCGGTCCTGCGGAGCGACCCGGCACACGCCGCCCGCGTGACACACGAGCGCTGCGCGGGCGCCGAAGCGCTGACCGAGGTGCTGCGCACCGACCATCCGGACGCCCGACTGGTCCTGCTCTCCTCGGTCGCGGGCGTCTGGGGCGGAGGCGCGCACGGCGCGTTCGCCGCCGCCGGCGCACACCTCGACGCCCTGGCCGAACGCGAACGCGCGGCCGGCCGCCCGGTCACCTCCGTCGCCGTCAGCCCCTGGGAGGCCGAGCCCGAACTGGCCGACCTGCTGCGCGGACAGGGAGTGCCCGTCACCGACTCCGCCACGGCCCTGGACGCGCTGCCCGGCCTGCTGGCCCTGCCCGACGCGGCCGTCGTCCTGGCCCGCGTGCACTGGGAGCGGTTCGTCCCCACGTTCACCGCCGCCGGACCCCGGCCGCTCATCGGCGACCTCCCGGAGGTCCGTCGCGTCCTGGAGGCAGAGGCCCACGCCGACGCCGACCGGACCCCGGATGCTGCACACACCTCCAAGCTGGCGCGGACCCTGGCAGCCGCAGCACCGGCCGAGCACGACCGGATCGTCCTGACCGAGGTCCGGGCCACCACGGCCGCCGTGCTGGGCTATGCGGGCCCGGACGACATCGGCGAGGCCAAGGCCTTCCGCGAGCTCGGCATGGACTCCGTGACCGCCGTCGAGCTGCGCAACCGACTGTCCGCGGCCACCGGCGTACGGCTCCCCGCCACGCTGATCTTCGACCACCCCAACCCGACGGCGGTGGCCCGCCGGCTGCGCCAGGAGCTGACACCCGGCCCGACGGGGGCCGGCGACCAGCCGGCCGACACGCGGCCGCACCCGGCGGCCGCCGACGAACCCGTCGCCATCGTGGGGATGAGCTGCCGGTTCCCCGGCCGCGTCGCCTCCCCCGAGGACCTGTGGCAGCTGGTCGCGGGGGGCGTCGACGCCGTCGCACCGTTCCCCGACGACCGGGGCTGGGACGTGTCCGCCCTCTACGACGAGGACCCGGACCGGGCCCGGACCGTGTACGCGCGCAACGGCGGATTCCTGCACGACGTGGCCGCGTTCGACGCCGGCTTCTTCGAGATCAGCCCCCGCGAGGCGACCGCCATGGACCCCCAGCAGCGGCTGCTCCTCGAGACCTCCTGGGAGGCGTTCGAACAGGCCGGCATCGCCCCGGAGGACATGCGCGGCAGCGACACCGGTGTCTTCGTCGGCACCAACGGACAGGACTACGCGTCCCTCCTGATGTCCGGCGACGACGGCCTCGAGGGCTACCTCGGCACCGGCAACGCGGCGAGCGTGGCCTCCGGCCGCGTCGCCTACACCCTCGGTCTCGAGGGCCCGGCCGTCTCGGTCGACACCGCCTGCTCGTCCTCCCTCGTGGCGCTCCACTGGGCCGCGCAGGCGCTGCGGCAGGGCGAGTGTTCGATGGCCCTGACCGGCGGCGTCACGGTGATGACGACCCCGGGCTCACTGCTCACCTTCGCCCGTCAGCGCGGCCTCGCCGCGGACGGGCGCAGCAAGGCGTTCTCCGCCCACGCCGACGGCATGGGCATGGCCGAGGGCGTCGGCATGCTGCTCCTCGAGCGGCTCTCCGACGCGCGGCGCAACGGGCACCGGGTGCTCGCCGTGATCCGCGGCTCCGCGATCAACCAGGACGGCGCCAGCAACGGCCTCACCGCCCCGAACGGCCCCGCGCAGCAACGGGTCATACGGCAGGCCCTGCGCAACGCCGGAATCGGCGCGGCGGACGTCGACGCCGTCGAGGCGCACGGCACCGGCACCACGCTCGGCGACCCGATCGAGGCACAGGCCCTCCAGGCCGCCTACGGCCACGACCGCCCCGCCGACCTCCCGCTGTGGCTCGGATCGCTGAAGTCCAACATCGGCCACACCCAGGCCGCCGCCGGAGTGGCGGGTGTGATCAAGATGGTGATGGCCCTCGACCGGGAGTCACTGCCCCGCACCCTGCACGCCGACCAACCGTCCGAGCACGTCGACTGGTCCGGGAGCACGCTGCGGCTGCTCACCGAACCGCTGCCGTGGAAACGCTCCGGGCGCCCCCGCCGGGCCGGCGTCTCGTCGTTCGGGATGAGCGGCACCAACGCCCACGTCATCCTGGAGGAGGCCCCCGCGGCCGCGCCCCGGGACATCGCCGAGCCGGCGACCGACGACCGCGAGGAGGCGTCCGCCGTACCGCCGTGGCTGCTCTCCGCGAAGTCCGAAGCGGGGCTCCGCGAGCAGGCCGACCGGCTGCGGCGCCGACTGCGTGCCGCACCCGGCCCCGACGCGGTGGACGTCGGCCACGCGCTGGCGACCACGCGTTCCTCCTTCGCGCACCGCGCGGCCGTCCGCGGCACCGGGCTCGACGAACTGCTCGCGGGCCTGGACGCGGTGGCCGCAGGGGAGCAGTCCTCGTACGCGATCCGCGGGCGGGCCGACGCGGGCGAGCGCCCGGTGTTCGTCTTCCCGGGCCAGGGCTCGCAGTGGGACGGCATGGCCGCGCGGCTCCTCGACACCTCGCGGGTGTTCCGCGACGGCATCGAGGCGTGCGCCGCGGCCCTTGCCCCGCACCTGGACTGGTCCCTGCCCGACGTGCTCCGGGGCGGCGCGGGTGCGCCGCCGCTGGACCGGGTGGACGTGGTGCAGCCCGCGCTCTTCGCGATGATGGTGTCGCTGGCCGACCTGTGGCAGGCGCACGGCGTCCGGCCCGCCGCCGTGGTCGGCCACAGCCAGGGCGAGATCGCCGCCGCGTACGTGGCGGGGGCCCTGACCCTGGACGACGCCGCCCGCATCGTCGCCCTGCGCAGCCGGATGCTGGCCGGCCTCCAGGACAGCGGAGGCATGACCTCGGTCGCCGCTCCCGTCGCCCGGGTGGCGGACCGACTGGCCCGATGGGGCGGCGAGCTGGAGGTCGCCGCCGTCAACGGACCGCGCTCGGTCGTCGTGTCCGGGCCGCTCCCGGGTCTGCGCCTGATGGAGAAGGAGTGCGCCGCCGAGGGGATCCGCGTGCGGCGCGTCCCGGTCGGCTACGCCTCGCACTCGCGGTACGTGGAGGCGCTGCGCACGCCGCTGCTCGCCGCCCTTCACGGTCTGTCGCCGCGAGCGGCCACCGTGCCGTTCCTCTCGACCGTGACAGGCGAGTCCGTCGACACCTCCACCCTTGACGCCGACTACTGGTACCGGAACCTTCGCCACACCGTTCGGCTCGACGAGGCCGTCGGCACTCTGCTCGGCCAGGGTCATCGCGCCTTCGCCGAGATGAGCCCGCACCCGGTCCTCACCGCCGGCCTCCTCGACACCGCCGAACAGGCCGGCACCGACGCGTTCGCGGTCGGCACGCTCCGCCGCGACGAAGGAGGCCTCGACCGCTTCCTCACCTCGCTGGGCGAGGCACACGTCCGAGGCGTACGGGTGGACTGGCGGCCCGCCTTCGCCGGGCACCGGCCGCGGCCGGTGGAGCTGCCGACGTACGCCTTCCAGCGGCAGCGGTACTGGGTCCACGCCGCGCCCCAGGGGACGGGGGACGTCGCTGCGGCGGGGGTGGAACCGGCCGACCATCCCCTGCTGGGCGCGGAGATCGCGCTCGCCGGCACCGACGAACTGGTGCTCACCGGCACCGTCCGCGTCCCGGCACTCCCCTGGCTGGCGGACCACCAGGTCTCCGGCGTCGCGCTGCTGCCCGGGACCGCCTTCGTGGACCTCGCGCTCCGGGCCGGTGCACGCTGCGGCCACCCCGTCGTGGAGGAGCTCACGCTCCAGGCGCCGCTGGTCCTCCCCGAGGGCGAGGAACCGCGTATCCAGGTCAGGGTGAGTCCGTCCGACGACACGGGACGGCGCGAGTTCCGCGTCCACTCCCGGACGGGCGACGGCACGGGCGGCCTCGCGGGCAACGGCGCGGACGACTCCGGCTGGACCTGCCACGCGACCGGTACGCTCACCGCCACCGCCACCGCCACCGCCACCGCCACCGCCACCGCCACCGCCGACATGACCGACGCCACCGCATCCACCGCCCCCGTCGGCCCCGTCGCCCCTCCGGCCATCGAACCGGATCCCACCGCCGCCTGGCCGCCGGCCGGCGCGACCACCGTCGACATCACCGACGGCTATGACCGGCTTGCCGAGCTCGGGTACGGCTACGGTCCCGCGTTCCGGGGAGTCCGCGCGGTCTGGCGCCTCGGAGACGAGGTCTTCGCCGAGGTGCGCCTGCCGGACCGACTGGCCCAGGAGGCGGGCCGGTTCGGTCTGCACCCGGCTCTGCTCGACGCCGGCCTCCAGGCCGTCGGCCTGGCCGCGGCCGGGGCCGGGGCCGACGGGAGGACACCGGACGGCGGTGGCGATCAGGCCGCGGGCATCCGGCTGCCGTTCGCATGGACGGGCCTGAACCTGCACCGCGTCGGCGCGAGCGCCCTGCGGGTGCGGCTGGCGCCCACCGCGAACGGCGGTGTCTCCGTCACGGCCACGGACGAGACCGGTGCGCCGGTCCTGTCCGCCCGCTCGCTGGAGTTCCGGCCCGTCTCGACCCGAGGCATGCGGCTCTCCGGAGGCGGACTGTTCCGGCTGGACTGGCGGGAGACGCCCGGTCTCCGAGGACACACCCCGCCCGTGGCCGGCGCCTGGGCCGTCGTGGGCCCCGGGGCCGAGGAACTGCGGACGCTGCTGGCCGCCGGCGGAGCCGACGCCACGGCGCACGCCGACCTGCCCGCCCTGCTGAGCGCCTCGGCCTCCGGAGCTTCCACGCCCGGCGTCGTCCTGCTGGCACCGGAGCCGGTCCGGCCCGGCCGCCCGGACACGGTGGAAGACGTCCATGCCCGGGTCGGGCGCCAACTCTCCTTCTTGCAGGACTGGTTGAGCGGGACGCGCTGGTCGGACACCCGTCTCGTGGTGGCCACCCGGGGTGCGGACACCCTTGATCCGGCCGCCGCCGCGACAGGGGGACTCCTCCGCTCGGCGCAGGCCGAGCACCCCGGCCGCTTCACCCTGCTCGACCTGGACGGCGACGTCCTGCCGCAGGCGGTCGTCGAGGCCGTCGCGAGCGGCGCACCCCACCTCCTGGTACGCGCCGGAGCGGTCCTCGAACCCTCGCTCGTCCGCCTGCCCGCACCGGCAGGGGCCGCCGCCCCGCTCACCGGAACCGTTCTCGTCACCGGCGGCACCGGAACCCTCGGCGCCCACGTGGCCCGGCACCTCGCCGCCGCACACGGAGTGGAACACCTGCTGTTGATCAGCCGCAGTGGCGAGACGGCCGCGGGCGCTGCCGAACTGCGCGCCGAACTCGCCGACCTGGGCTGCGACGTCACCTTCGCGGCGTGCGACAGCGCCGACCGGGACGCCCTGCGCATCGTCCTCGACGGCATTCCGGCGGAGCGGCCCCTGAGCGCCGTCATCCACGCGGCCGGGGTCCTGGACGACGCCGTCCTCACCTCGATGACCCCGGAGCAACTGGGCCGGGTGCTGCGGTCGAAGGCCGACGGGGCGATCCACCTGCACGACCTGACCCGCGGGCTCCCGCTCGCGGCCTTCGTCCTGTTCTCCTCGGCGGCCGCCGTCCTCGGGAGCCCCGGACAGGGCAACTACGCGGCGGCGAACGCCCTGCTGGACGGCCTGGCCCGGCACCGTCGAGCCGCCGGACTGCCCGCGCTCTCCGTCGCGTGGGGCCTGTGGGGACAGCGCACGGGGATGACCGCCCATCTGTCCGACGCGGACCTGCGCCGGATGACCCGCGCCGGCCTGGCCCCCCTGGACACCGAGGGCGGCCTTGCGCTGCTCGACGCCGCGCTGGCGACGGCTGAGGCCACGGGCGAGCCGACGGTACTCGGCGCACGGCTGGACCTGGCGACCCTGCGCGCCCGGGGCGCCGACGCGACGATCCCGCCGCTCCTGCGCAGCCTGGTGGGGATGCCCGACAGGTCGGCCCCGAACGGTCCGGCGGAGGGCGCGCCGGAGGCGACGGTACGGCGGGAACTCGCGGATCGGACACCGCGGGAGCGCCTGCGGGTGCTGCTGCGCCTGGTCCGCTCCGCCGCGGCCGCCGTGCTCGGCCACGCCGACGCCGACCAGGTCCCGTCCGACGGGGCGTTCACCGAGCTCGGCTTCGACTCGCTCACCGCCGTCGAGCTGCGCAACCGGGTGCAGTCCTCGACCGAGTTGCGCCTGCCCGCGACCCTGGTCTTCGACCACGCGACCCCGCTGGCGCTCGCGGCGTACCTGGACGGTGAACTGGCGGCAAGCCCGAGCCCCGCACCGGCGGAGGAAGCCCGGAGCGCCCTGGTGGAGAGTGCCGCGCCCGACAGCATCGAGGCGTTGTACCGGGCGGCCTGCCGGCAGCGGAAGGGGCACCTGGCGATGGACCTGCTCACCGCTGCGTCCCGGCTCCGGGAGCGGTTCACCGACCCGGCGGCGCTGACCGCCCCGCCCCGGCCGGTCCGCCTGGCCTCCGGTGCCGACGAACCCCTGCTGGTCTGCCTGTCCACGATCACCGCGCTCTCCAGCGTCTACCAGTACGCCCGCTTCGGCACGGCCCTCCAGCGGCGACGCGAGGCGTGGTTCGTGCCGGTGCCAGGGTTCACGGCGGACGAGCCGGTGCCGGCCGATGTGGACGCCGTCGTCGATCTGCACGCCGATCTCGCGCTGCGGTGCGCCGAGGGCCGCGCGTTCGCCCTCGTCGGTCACTCGGCCGGCGGCTGGCTGGCCCACGCGGTGACGAGCCGGCTCGAGGCCAGGGGCGTACCGCCGGTGGGCACCGTGCTGATCGACACCTATCTGCCGGGCAGTTCCTCCTTCACCCTGGTGCAGGACGCGCTGACCGACATGATGTTCGACCACGAGTCCACGGTCGGGCGGCTCGACAGTGCCCGGCTCACCGCGATGGGCGCCTATCTGCGGCTCTTCGACGGCTGGAAGCCCGAACCGGTGCGCACACCGACCCTGTTCGTCCGTGCGGGCGAGCCGGTGACCGACACCGTCACGGGCGACGGATGGCGCCTGAACTGGCCGCTGCCGAACACCACGCGGGAGGTTCCCGGCGACCACTTCTCCATGATGCAGTCCGGTTCCGCCACGACCGCCGAGGCCGTCGACGCCTGGTTGCGGGACATCCCGCGACCGAAGGCCGGCTGACTCGCGGCGGGGGCCGCCCCGCCCGGTCGAGTCC
>NZ_JBHTSA010000127.1:0-22600 GCF_042795405.1 Streptomyces sp. NPDC056480
CCGTCGGCCTTGTAGTCGACCAGGGTCGAGAACAGGCCGGCCATCACGGCGGAGCCGTTGGACTCCATCGTGTCACCGGTGAGCAGGGGCTTCTCAGGCTCGCCCAGCGCGACGGAGAAGACTCCGTTCGGGTCAACAGCGCCCTTGGCGTCGCCGCTGTCGCTCTTACCCCCGCCACAGGCGGTTGCAGCAAGGGCAACGATGATCGCGCCCGTTACCCACTTGGCGCTCTTGGCACCGCGCACGGCTTCCTCCTCATAAGTCTGCAACTGAATCTGTGCAGCCATCAGCCGCCCCGGGAGTCCCCGAAGACAGCATCGCCCACAATCGGAACTGAGCATTCGCCAACCGAACGCAGAGCCGAAATGGCGTGATCACATGCCAGGGGATTCAACCGTGTCAACACGGCACGCTGGTAAGTAGTTGCTACTCGACTCACTTCGCAGCTCTTGGCCCGCAGAAGCCGGGCTGCCCGGAAGACGTTCCGCCGCCACGCCGCCGGGCGGCAGCTCCCACATACCGACGCTGCGGCACGGAATGGAGTAGCACTTGCTCTGTCGCACTCACATAAGACTGTGAAAGGGTTCGTGTGAGTCACTCACCCGGCGATTTGTTTCTGACCCGAGTTCGCTCTTCAGTTGACTCCGCAGCCGGCTACACTCAGGTGTGGTCGGCTGCGCCCATCCGCGAAACCGCCCCGGCAGCAGCCTCGCCTCCCGAGCAGTGCTCGAGCGGACGGACGAGAATCCTTCCGCCGCCCCGTGCGACCGGCCAAAGGCCCGCGCATACAAACCGGCTTGGCGCAGCTGAGAACGCGTCCGGATCAGGTCCGCGCTGTCCCGCCCGGTTTGAGTGAGTGGTTCTGCATTGGGCTCGGGGGAGGCGTCTGGCCAATGTTGCCGGTCATCGGCCAGCAGATTATGGCAACGGCTGCGTTCGGGGCGGACTTCGCATTCGCGGACCAGGCCCTGGTGCGGGACGAACCAGCCGAGGGCTGTACGCCATCCATCGGTCCGGTGCAACCCCGAAACCCGGGACACCGTCGCTGCGTCTGGCGGTTCCAGGTCAGTTCCCGGACGGCAAGAACGGGTGCAGCTGGTGCGTGCCCGGGCGGAAGGCGCCATTGACCAGCACGCCGGAACGTCCAACAGGGCCCGGGAGAAGGGTGCTACGGCGTTCGAGACACCTTGAGCGTCCTGGAGCTTACGGCTGGTACCTCTTCCAGGCCCTGGACAAGGCCGCCAGACGCCGCCCAGGCACCGCGAAGGAGGCAGCGGAGTATTCCGATCAGGCCGCCCCCGGTGCCGCTGCTCGTTCTTGCCGCGCCCTGATGCCGGTAGCATGTGGCGAAGCCTCGGCCAGACGCCGCCAGGTGCGCTGATCGCACGGGCAGGGCCGATGCATACCGTCCAAGGTGGAACAGCCGCATGGCGACCGAGATCGTGGCAGCGCGGCCATCGGCGACGAGGAGAAGGCGAAGGGCGCTGCACTGAGGGGCTGTTGAGGCCCGTGTGGCCGCCTGCGCGCAGTTCAGCCTCCCCCGCCATCGCCGCGGGATACCGATGAAAGGGCAGGGTCACGAAGCGGACCCAAGCCTGGTCGCTGTGTGGTCCGCGAAGCCGTAGGCGAACTTCACTCACCCGTTCCCATGCGTGAAAGGCCCTGGTGCCGTCACCGGACTGCGCGGCCGCTTCTGTGTATCACCCGCGCACCCACGCGGCGGCAGCGGTGGGTGGCCGGCGCGATGCCCCGCACTCCGAGGTCACAGCAGGCGTCTGCTGTCGCGTTCTCGCCCAGATCCCGCCCCGCCGGCGAGAGCAGCGGTCTCTCCGGCGGCCATGGCGAGGGCACGTTCGTGCTGACCAGCTCGCGGGAGGAGCGCAGTGATCACGTCGGGATGCGGTTCGGCCTTGTGTGTAGGTGGCCGGGGGGATCCTGGACATGCAATCCTGCAGCGCGGTCGATCAGCGCGCTCGCAGCGGAGTTGCCGGTCCTGCTTTCCCGCCGGAGAGCGGCGGCCGGTCGCGCCCAGGGCCCGGCAGCGGCCGTGCTCACTCCGAAGACGGCGGCCTCCAGAACTGCGCGGCGTTGCACGGCCTGCATCCTCTTCTGTGCGGCGACGCGTCTTCCCGGAGAGCTTGTTGGGCCGTAGGAACGGGCCGTGGCTCCGGGGGAGGGGAGTCCCCGGGAGCCACGGCGCTGTGCCTGGTCGGTCCGTCAGGCGCGGTAGGCGGTCCAGAAGTCCTTCATCCGGGCCGCCTGACCCGAGGTGAACTGGTACATGCAGGCGTCGTAGGTGTAGTCCATGAAGTTGTGGATCGGGTCCACCCCGGACTTGTTGGTGCAGGTGTCACGGCCGGTGGGGCACTCGAACGCGGGGCTCTTCTCGGCCGGGGTGTCGGTCACACGGTCGCCACGGCCGCTGCAGCCGCCCTGGAAGGTGTGGTAGAGGCCCATCCAGTGGCCGACCTCGTGGGTGGCGGTGTCGCCCTCGTCGTAGTTCGTCGCGGAGCCGCCCGGCAGTGAGGTGTCCAGGATGACGACGCCGTCCATCTTCGGCCTGAAGTTGTACGAGTAAGGGAAGGTCGCCCAGCCGAGCAGGCCGCCGCTGAGGTTGGCGGTGTAGATGTTGAGCGCGTTCGCGCCGCCCTTGCGGAGCGTCCTCTTCATCCGGGCCTCGGCGACGGACCCGTCGGACAGGTTGTACCAGTTCGCGTTGTTCGTGTAGTCGGTCGAGACCAGCGAGAAACGGAAGCCCGAGTCCACGTTGCCAGTGCCCTGGCCCGCGAACGCGGCGTTGAGGACGGCGATCTGGTTGCTGACGGCCGTGGCGCTGAGCCTGCCTGCCGATCCGTTGTGGATGACGTGGAAATACACGGGAATAGAGACCGCAGCGGCGGATCCGCGGTCAGCGGCCCGGGCCACCGACATTCTCTTCTCCAGGTCCGCATCCATGATCTCGGCCTGGGCGTCCGTGACCTCGTTCGGCTCGGCCCCGCTGGCGTGGCCCTTCGCCTGGCGGGCGCTGGAGAAGTCGGAAGTGCCGTCCGCGCACTTCTCAGATGAGGCCAGGGCGGCTGCGGAAGGTGCCGACGTTGGGGCGGACAAAGGGGTCAGGGCCAGTGTTCCGGCCATCAATGCGGTGCCGAGCACACGGCGTGACATAAGCGGTGATATACGAGTAAAAGCACGCACCGGTAACTCCTCGTGGTGGGGAGGTACTTCCTCGCCACTTACCGGAGGTTAGGCGGCCATGTCACGTACCGTTGAGGATCGATCAGGCCTATTGATGTGGCGGGCAAATGGGGGAATCGGGAAGAAAAACGTGCGCGGCAGGCAGGTCGCCTGTCTGGTTTCAAAAGTCCGAACTCGCAGCCCGTCACATTCGTATGTTCTACCGTGAACAGAGGGGACGATGGCTGGTAATCGCCGTCGGGGTGCCTGGCGGGGACGCGTCAGCCCGCGGGCTAGCACCCGCTCGGCATGCCGCCTGCCGTTGGCGTGTGCGGTTCGAACACGAGCCTGAGGCCGGCGCGTTGCGGTCCGCCTTGCCGGAGAGCGTGCCGCGTGGACGACCTGCCGGCGGGCGGGCTCGGCACTGACCATCTGAGATTGAGCCCCGGAGTCGTCTCAGCAGGAGTTCGGGTGCAGCCCTTCGTGCTGTGGCGCCTGGCAGCAGCACTGCGCGTACCTGGACTGAGCACACCGCCGCCTGGAGGATCTCCGCATGGCTTCGGCACCCGCCATCGAACTCCGCTCATTCACCTAGCCGGACGCCGTTCCGTGGCGATCTGCTCGACGCGTACGCAGTGGTCCGGGCACCGCTGCCGCACCCGGCGAACGACGCAGTCAGCTCGCTTGGTGAGCGACTGGACCGGGACGGAACCGAGGACGGCTTCCAGGCGGTGCCTGCGTCTGAGGGCGCGCACCCAGTGGACTGCGCCTGCGGCAACCGGATCGAGGACGGAGACTGCTCCTGGCAAAGGACAAACCCGCTGCCCCCCCCCCGCGAGAAGTACAGGGCTGACGCTGCCGTTGCCCTCACGGAGGCCGGTGTCCGCCCCGGACGGCGCGGTAGGGTAGCGGGCAACGAGTCGGGGCCGGCGGGAGAGGTACCGCAAGGTATCCGGAGCGCTGTTGTGAGCCGGGTTCAAGGCGATATCCGATGGGTTCCGGGCTCGGATACCGCACGTCCTTGGGTGCGAACAAGACCGGGTTGCCGGGTTCTGCCGGGCTGAGTACGAGGACCTGCGATTCGTGGCGCGGCTCAGCAAAGCCCGGTACGACCTCGCCACGTCCTCCGGCCGGATCGACGAGAATCGCGGGTTCCTCCTCATGCTGCCCAGCGGAGCCTGGACTGCCACGGAAGATCGCTGGCGGCGCACGCTGCCACGTCTGGCACCGGGTCCGCATGCTGGAACGGCGGGACATCACGGGGCTGGAACGGCGACTCTCCTCGGCATCCGCGTCGGCTTCGCCGTGCTGATCCTGGACAGCAGCGCTGGCTCCTGGCCGACACGAACGAAACGGGTACGGCCGTGCACGCGGTGCGCGGATCTGCGCCCGCACGTCACGGAGCGCGCGGGCGTGACCTCACGGACTGCGCGACCCCACGTCACGGACACCATGCCGCCCGAAACATCCCTGACGGGCCAAGTGAACCGTCCCGACCCTTGGTAGCCGCCGCAGGCCACCACAGGAACTGAGCCCGGCCGCGAGGGGCGCCCTGCCGAGCCGTGAGACGACGAGGTGCCGGCCCCAGCCGTCGGTTGCGTCATCCCAATGCTTCCGCGCCAGAGCGGGTTCTGTTCCCTGCGCCCCGCACCCACGCCGACGAAATCCACACGGAACTCGCCCGGGAGGTCACCACACTCCGGCCGGTGAACCGCGGGGCGCGCCGATGGCAGCAGCACGCATACCACGCCGAGTCCGGTGAAGGCCCCGGCATCCGCCCGGCTGTTGGCGCAGCGCTCGCCCCCGTCCGCCGAACAGGCTGAGTGGGGACAGGCACTGCCGCGCCTTATGCCGCGGGAGAAGGAGTGGGGACGGGTACGGACACCGACTGCGTCGAGCTCGTACCCCTCGTGCCCCAAGAGGTTTCGCTCCGGGGCAACTTGGAGCCCGCACGATGCAACGCCTATACGGCAGGCGCGTGCAGCACGCTAGGCTGGGCGGCAGCCCGTGCCGATATGGCGTGCGCGGGTGAGGCCCGGTGCCCAGATGTGCTCTGGGAGCAGTACCACCGGGCCGCCTATCCTTCCCCCGAGCTCTTGCGGGAGGGGGGCGAAGCCCTCGAAGTCCGGGAGCGCCTCGTCGTGATCACCGCCCCCGGCGCTGGCCCGGGTGGGGGTGACGCACATGGCCGGGCAGTACGGCCAGGACTGACTCCCGCGACGGGTGCTCGAGGGTGACTGTCGCACCCGTGATGGTGCTCGGCGCGCAGTCCGCGAACCTGTGATCCACGGCCGACGGGCAGCGCCCTCGGCATCGGCCAGAGCCTGGACGTGATCGACTTCCCAGTTCCATCACCCCTCGAATCCAGGGTGTTACTGCATGCGTATGCGCATGACCCGTCGACGGGTGTTTTCAGCAAAGTTAGGTAGCTATTACCCGCGTACTGGGAGCGGGGCGGGCGTTTGGTGAGAGGGAGCGTCATTCTCACTACGGGAGGAGGTTGGCAGAGATGTCCCCGTCGTGGCGTGCGGAAGATCTTGCTTGGCCCCTGCCTCCTATCTGCGGAGTTCTCGGTCCTGCTCTTGTCTGGCATCTCCCAGATCCGGAAGCGGCTGAATCTGTTCCGGCTGCCCAGATGACTCTTCGCCGCCGACTGGAACTGTGGACTATCCCCGAGTCGGTTATCCGCACAGCAGAGCGGGTGATCGCAGAGCTTCTCTCCAGCGCCGCCCGGTATCACAGCGGTCCCCTCTTCCTGGAGCTCGCCTACGCCTCCCCCTCCATTGCCATAGCGGTGCGACAGCGCACGGAAACCGGCTGGGCAAGCCCTGCCGGCTCCTGTATCAGCGACCGCGATCTCCATATCGCAGCCACGCTTGCTGACACCCTCCACGTGCAGCGGCTTCCTGACAACACCGGCTACGCCTTCATCACTCTGCTCCAGCAAGCTCCCACTCCTCGACGGAGAGACATCATGAGTCACTCTCTGACCGCTCAAGACCGCTGCGACCGCTGCGGAGCCCAGGCCTACATCCGCGCCCACTTCAGCCACAACCGCGAACTCCTCTTCTGTGCCCATCACGGCCGGCGCTACCGAGCAGCGCTAGAGCTCCGGATTTCCGAATTCCACGACGAAACCCACCGCCTTGCCACTGGTTCCAGCGCTGAAAACCAGCGCACGGCTTCGCACTGATGCTGTTGTCCGCGACGCTTGAATTGCGGCATTGTCAGGTTGAGCCACAGCCGCGAGGAACCTGCGGTGCAGGCCGCTCAGGTTCACGCGGCGGAGGTCTCCGTCATAGCGAAGGCCTCTTCCCAGACCTCCCGCAGGTGCCTGCTGACCAAGGTGCGCGGGACAGGCCACTGGGCCAGGAGGAGGTCGCGGCTGAGGAGGCTGTCAGATCCTCGTGCTGGCCTTCGGCCAGGACAGTGCGGTACACGCCCATCCGCAGACGCGGGCGGTCCACGTTGCGGGCTGGCAGGCCGGACCAGGCAGGGGAGGGTATCCGTGCCGTGGTCGGGGCCGGTGAGCGCCGCCAGGCAGGAGGGCAGCCGACGTGCGTCCGTGGAGCACCGTAGCCGCGGAAGAGCGTGAGCCAGATGGCGCGCCACCATGCCCCCGATCATTCCGTGTCCGAGCCGCCCGGGAAACCGGCAGATACAGTGCAGGACCGATTCAGCACTTGGACGCGGCATCACTCGGTCAGCCACCACTTTGCCGTCGCCCGTTCCTCCGGCCACTGCCTCCTCTTTGCCTGCCCCTGAGATCTCAGAGGACACCTGGCGTTCAGTCCGTCAGGCTCTTCCCCGTAGCCGTTCGGTGCGGCAAGGACGAGCGGAGGGTCTCAGCCAGCAGTGCGCGTTCTTCCAGCCCGGGTCAGGACCAGCCAGGATCCCTTATGGAGACTCCGCCGGACAATACACAGGCACTGACGGCCCCCGCCTGCCGCTGCTGACCCGCTGCGGAGGTCTTGCAGACCACCGGCTGCCTGAGGAGGCTGGAGTGTCTCCCGACCCCACCCACCATGGCTACGCGGCCAGCCAGCTTGCCGCAGGCCCCGCTATGCCGGGTCGCCTCGGCATAGCGGCGGACGGCTGAATGCGGCGGACGTGAGGACCGGCTTGTGCTGCCGAGCATAGCCATCATCGGGAATCCGGTCGCATCCCGACCATGTGGCCAGGACTTGGCACCCGCCTGACTGACCTTGTCTCCTGGGATCACCTTGATCACGGGGCCGGGGTGGCCGCCCCTCTTCTCCGGGAGACGTCACAGCCGTCCCTCACCCGAGAGGACTCCTGACGAGGCGCTGAGAAGACGGCGAGAACTGTGAGCACTGGTCTGGATCCGGCGTCGCGGCGGCGGAAAGCACAGTGCAGTTCCTGCTGTTGGGTGTACCTCGCTGAGTCCGCGCACCCTGCACAGCTCAGTGAAGACCCGAGTGGTGGAATCGGGCGGTCACGCCCGGCGCGGTGCCGTCCTTCAGCTCAGCGCTTTTGCCAGGTTTACGGTGGAATGGTTCCCGTTTGTATGAGTGATCCGAGGGTGACGGCCGTGTCGACGTCGAGTGATGAGATCGCGGGTGCTCCGTGCTGGGTCAGTCTGATGGCCCGGGATCTGGCAGCCGCGCAGCACTTCTACGCTGGCGTCCTGGGCTGGGAATTCCGTGCCAGCAGCCTCGGGGCCGGATTCTCGGTCGCTCTCCACGAGGGCGTGCCTGTCGCGGGAATCGGCGCACTAGCCGAGCGCCTGGACATGCCCGTGGAATGGACGCCTTACTTCGCTGTCGCAGACGCTGACGTCACCGCCGCACGGATCCGTGAACGCGGGGCCACCATGGCCGTAGGCCCCCTTGCCTTCGGCACCGGCCGGGCCGGGCTGGCTGCCGACCCCGCCGGAGCAGTTTTCGGGTTCTGGCAGGGCACCGTGATCCCGGACTGGTCCGTGGGGCGTGGCAGTGCCCCCGCCTGGCTGGAACTGCACACACGCGACGCTTTCGAAGCCTCGATTTTCTACGGGGAGGTTCTTGACTGGGCCGGGGAAGGGTCCGGCTGCTGCGTGACATCCTACGAACACGACCACGTCGTCCTGCGCCATGGCCACGACACCGTCGCGCGTATCAGCGGCGGAGTGGTCGGCGCGGCTCCGGACCCCTCGATCCGCCCGCGCTGGCACCTTCACTTCCCTGTACCGGACCTGGAAGAGGCGATCGAGGCCACGAACAGGCTGGGAGGCGGAGCCGTCGCCCCCGTAGGTACGTCCCCGACAAGCCGATCGGTCGGCCTCACCGACCCCGACGGTGCGCAGTTCACTGTCGTAGCGCCCCGGGACACGTTCACCTGAAGCCTCCATCGCCCCGGAAGAGGAGGGCACACAGACGAGGCCGGCCGCGGCGACCTCGGCTTCGATACGGCGTCTGGATCTCCGGCGGACCTGTCCTGATCCTCGTCGGCACCATCCGGCGCGCAGACCTGGAGGCGGTGTCCGGCCGAACCAATCACCACCTTCTCACGGCAGTGTTCCGGCAGTTCCCTGGCAGGGTACTGATCCGGGGATGCTCACGTCCGGCGTGGAGGAAAGAAGCCGGTGCGCGCCAACCGGGGAGAGAACTCCTCAAGGCGCGTGGACCAGCCCATTGCTGATGAACTCTTTCGCCGTACGCGGCAGTATGACCGGAACCTCGCCACGACCAGGACGCCGCCGTTGCCCTCTTCGGCCTGACCTGGAGTGCCAGTCAGGTCGAGGCCAGACCGCGCGCCTATACAGGACCAGCGCCCAGTGCGTTCACCCCTGCCAGGCAGGGTGCGGGGCCCGTACCTACGCCGTCTGCTGCTGTTGTGCCGAGAGCACACCGCTGGCGAGGAGGACGGCTTCCCACCCCAAGCGGCCTGCGGTGGGGCTCACGTCCGGATGGCGGAGTGTTCCTGAGCTCTTTCTCCGCAGGCGAGGGCGGATCGGACTTGTTGTCCGCGCCGGACGGTTACTGAGGTTTTCGGATTGTCGTCGGGTAGTGACGGTTCATGATCCCTGCGGTATGCCGGTGAGGTGAGGTGTCCAGAGGGCGGGGGCCTGACGGCTGAACGTCGGGCGTTTCGTGAGGGGATCCGGCTTCAGGCCGGCGAAAGGTTCGCCGCGGGTGAGAAGACCGTCGTGATCGCGAAGGTCCTGCGAGTGAGTGTCCGGTCGGTGGAACGCTGGCGTCGTGCCTGGCGCGAGGGCGGCATGGAAGCTCTGCGCTCGGCGGGTCCGGCGAACTCCCCGACTGTCACCGACGCCCAGTTCGCCGTGCTCGAGGAGGAACTGGGCAAGGGCCCGTCGGCGCACGGCTTCGAGGACGAACGCTGGACCCTGGCCCGGGTCCAGATGCTGATCCGGCGGCATCTTCGGGTGAGTCTGTCGGTGGCGACGGTCTGGCGGCTGCTGAAACGGCACGGCTTGTCCTGGCAGGCACCCGCTCGCAGAGCCCTCGAACGTGACGAGCACGCGGTGGGACTGTGGAAGAAGGAGGTGCGGCCGCGGGTAAAAGCCTCGCGGCGGCGTCCGGGGCCTGGATCGTCTTCGAGGACGAAGCCGGCTTCTCGATGACTCCGCCCCGAGCCCGCACCTGGGGCCGGCGCGGGCACACACCTGTCATCCACGTTCGCGGCCGGTCCCGCCGCCGGACCTCAGTCGCTGCCCTGTGCTGCTACAAACCCGGCGAGAACAGCCGTCTCATCCACCGGCCCCGCACCCATCTCCTCCTCAAAGGCGCACGCAAGAGCTTCTCCTGGAAGGACTACCGCGACCTGCTCGTGCGAGCGCACATCCAGCTCGGCGTGCCGACCGTGGTGATCTGGGACAATCTCAATACTCACCTCGCCGCTGGGCTGAAACGGTACGAGGCCGAACACAACTGGCTCACCACCATCCGCCTCCCGGCATACGCACCAGACCTCAGCCCCGTCGAGGCCGTCTGGTCACTCGTGCGCAGGGCCATGGCCAACACGCCCTTCGACACCCCCGACGACCTCGACCGCGTCCTCCGCCGCGAGTGACGCAGAATCCAACTCCGGCCCCACCTCATCGACGGCTGCCTCACCGCCACCAGCCTGACCCTCACACCGCCGACCCACCCTGAAAACGTCAGTAGACGGTGACGCCGATGCTGCGGAGATAGGCCACAGGGTCTGTGTGCGCGTTGTAGGTGTTCTCGGTGCGGATCTCGAGGTGGAGGTGGGGCCCGGTGGAATTTCCGGTGCTGCCTGAGAGCCCGATCTGCTGGCCAGGGGCGGTCCTCTGCCCGGGGACGGCCTCCGTGGAGCTCAGATGGGCGTAGAGGGAGTACATGCCGTCGGCGTGGTGGATGACGACGGAGTTGCCGTATGCGCCGTTCCAGCCGGCAGAGACGACGGTGCCGGAGGCGACGGCTTTGACAGGCGTTCCCGTGTGTACGGCGAAGTCCGCGCCGGTGTGGAAGCCGGCCGCCCAGGACCCGGGCGTGCGGTAGGGGGTGGTGATCGGAGCGTCGACAGGCGCCGAGCCCCTGCCCGAAGCAGGCATGGCGGCGTCGGATGCGGCCGGCGCTGTGCCCGGCTGCTGCGGGGCGATTGTCATCGGTTCGGGCCGGGAGGGCTGGTCGGCGGGCCACGCTAAGGCTGTCCGGACGTGGTTGCGGATCCCGGCGGTCTCGGGCGTTTGCTGTGTGACGGGCTGCCCGGCCCCGGCGGTGAGGCCTGCCTCGACCGAGCAGACGGGCCAGGCACCGGGGCCTTGGACGGCCAGAACCTTTTCCGCGATGGCGATCTGCTGCTCCTTGGTGGCCAGATGCGCGTCTGCCGCGTAGACGTGGCCGCCGAACTCGGCCCAGGTACTGGAGGTGAACTGCAGGCCGCCGTAGAAGCCATTGCCAGTGCTGATGGACCAGTTGCCGCTGCTTTCGCAGGAGGCGACCTGGTCCCAGGTCTGAAGGTCTGCTGCGGAGGCCCTGGACCCGGAGAGGGCGACGGCGACCGGGACGATGGTGCCGACGGTGAAGAGTGAGGCCAGGATGCGGCGGGCGACCGGGAATGCAGGTATGTGGAGCATGGGGACTTCCTTGCAGGAGGTGACCAGTGCATGGCTTGAGCCGGGCACACGGCGATCCGGTGCAGGTGGGCGGGCAGGATGCTGGGAGGGCCGGGGCAGCAGACCTTGGGCGGTCCCGGTGGTACGTGGTGTGGCGCAGGTCTCCGACGGGGCAATGCAGCTCCGTGCCGACGCGGATCCTGTCTATGGCTCGGATGAGCAGTCAGACATCATTTCCGTCCGGGTACTTGCGCCGCGCAACCGACGCCGTGTCCGACCTGACGTGATGACCGGCCGCCCTGTACCGGCTTCTTCGAGTCGATGAACGAGGACGGATCTGGTTGTGGCGAGTGGGCGGCACCCCGTAGAACTGGTGTGTGCCGTGCCGCTGGCAGGCGATGCCTGGCTGGGAGCAGGTGGAGCCGGCTCTTCCGCCGGCGTTCTCACGTCCGGGAAGCAGGCGTGCGCCCGTCCGTTCGCCGTGCTCGTTGATGACGTTGCAGGCACGGATGGCGCAGTCAGCGAAGGGCGCGCACTCTGGCCGACGCCGGTGTACCGGTAGCCTGAGAACTTGCCGATACGGATTCGCCGCCGTTAAGGAGACGCACGTCTCAGATTCCGCAAACGCTGTTGTCTCGGGCCGAGTTAGCGGTCGTCGCGGCACCCGCAGAACAGAGAGGGAGAGCCAGGGGCACTGCCGTGAATTTGCGTAAGCATTGTCAGACCAGTCCTCCTTGGAGTATCGGACCGGGGCTGAGACGTCTGGCTGACTGCTCCTGGCGTCGTTCCTCCTCCGGTAAGCAGAAATCGTAGGCGGCAGTGCCGACCGGGCGACTGAGTAACCAATGCTTTGATGGCGGCAAACCATTTAGCCGGATTTATGATCTTGTGTGGAATGGGATGCCGCGTCATGCGAATGGGGGAATGAGGGTGTACATCGCATCGCCTGGTGCAGCCCGGAAGTCCACGCGGTTGCCTCAGATACGCGGCAGGCGCGGGTCACACATTGGGCGGTTGGGGGTGCGCGGGCCCGCGCGCTCCCATGTACGAGGGCGCGCCTGCCATGGTCCCCGCCGTCCGGGATGCGGGCCGCTTCCCAGGTGCGAACGACTCCTTGCAGTATCAGCGCTGCTTTGCCACGAGTCACCTCTTCAGTGCGGTCATTTCCAGCGGGAGCGCTGGTATCCGCCCGCGAACACCGGCACCCGCTCCGGGCCGGAAAACGCCCTCCGCCCCGAACCGCACCTGGGCTGTACGTGCGGCGCCCTCCACGTACAGGCGGGCGCCCAGCCGGTCGCGGTCCGGGACTCCGCCGGCCCGCCGTCCACCCTCAAAATGTCCCGGTACTGGAAGCTGCCGCGCGTCCAGCCGTGCAGGCCTGCGACGGCATTTCCCGCGGGGAGCACATGGGCGTGCGCCCCCTGAGGGGGCCTGCGCATTTCGAGGGCGCCGTCCGTCGCCCCGTCGAAGGCATTCTCGCTCCCGGGCCCCCGCTGCGCTGACAAGGCGGGTGGCCTTCTGCACGGCCGGCTCGGCTCTTGTCGCCTCGGCGATGGCTGGGGCCGGCGCGGCGGGCAGCCGTGCGGCGTGTGACCATGCAGAACTGCCCTCCAGCCGGTGCATCGAGCAGGCGTCTCAGTCGCAAGCATGTGAACTTTGAATGCCCTCTTGAGGAACACCGGCGCGGAAATGGCTGGCGCCCGCCACATCTCGATTGTTGGCAAATCCAACTAAATCGGACTTCAGTAACAGGGTGCCCACAATCGGGTCAATGCTCAGGGTCGTCCAGATCTGGTGGCGCCGAGATTCCCAGTATCGAGTACTCAGTTGGCCGTCAATCGCCAGCGCTACTTTCGAGGCATGAGTGAAAATGCCCTCCAGCTTTCTGTCATGGCTCCTGCCGTGCCACGTGACAGCCTCAAGTCCAGCGCCCTGAGGCGTGCAGCTGGAGTGCTCATTGCTAGCGCAGCAGTGTCCCTCACTCTCATCACCCCCTCCCATGCTGCACAGTCAGAGATCCCGGTGTGCTCTGCATGCTCGGTAGACATCAAAACGAAGACCGGGCTCTGAGCGCCTCTCTCGGCAGGGATGGGTGGACGCGTGATGAGCCAGGGACGCTCTAGATCGGGTTGCACCAGGCTGCGGTGCGCGCATTTCCCCGGCGTAGGTGGGGTGCTGAAGGATGAGCCGCTCTGGGTGGAGACGTTCACGGGTCTGCGTATCCGGCAGTTCGAGCGGCTGCTGAAGGTGGTCCGGGATCGGGGCGGGGACAGCCCTGCTCGTGGCCGGCCGTGGTATCTGCCTCTGGCGGACCGGGTGCTGCTGGTGGCCGCCTACTACCGCACGAACCTTACGATGAGGCAGCTTGCGCCGCTGTTCGATGTCTCACCCGCGACGGTGTGCCGGGTCATCCAGCGGCTGCGGCCGCTTCTGGCTATCGAGTCGGCCCCCCGCCCGGCCGGCTCGATGGAACGGCTGTGGATCGTGGACGGCGTCCTCGTCCCGGTCCGTGGGCGGAAGACCGGCACATCCTCACGTGACTGCCGGTTCTCGGCGAATGTGCAGGTCATCATCGATACCGGCGTCAGACTCGTGATTGCGGTGGCCAGTCCAGTGCCCGGCAACACCGCCGATGCGAGGGCGTGACCGTGCCGGCCGATGTCAATGCAAGACAACGCAGAACACTGCAAAGTCAGAGCCCGTGCCGAGCACACCTTCGCCCGCATGAAGCACTACAAGATCCTCCGCGACTGCCGACAGTGCGCCAACAGCCTCCACCACGTGGTCCAGCCAGTCGCCCACATGCGCAACCTCGCCCCGCCCGCATGACCAGACACGCCACGATCCTGGCTCCGACCTGCCCCGACGCGGCCTTCTGTACCACGCCTTACGATCTCGTGCACGGCAGGCGGTGAGACGTCGAGGACGACGGCGGGGCTCGGTGTCCACCTCTTCTGCGCGGGGATCAGGTCTGCGGTCTGCTGATGGGAGAACAGGCTGGCGACAGTCTGAACGGAGTTGCCCATGTACTCGCGGCGGCCGAGGTGGCGGGAACAGGGGCGCCAGTTCTTGAGGTGGGCGATGCTGTGCTCGACCCGGATGCGGCGTCAGGAGTGCGCCTTGCGCTGCCGCTCGTATAGCTTCTCGCACCAGTCTGGGGCGTTCTTCTTGAACTTGCGGTGCGGCGGTGTAACCATATGTCCGCCGGTCTGGGCGCTGAGGCCCTGGTAGCCGGCATCGGCAAGGACCTCGGCCGCGGGCCCGTCGGCCAGCAGCTTGGTCAGTCCTATCTGGCGGGCGTGGACGATGTCCGCGCAGCTTCCGGGTGTGGTCGGGCTGCACCACGGCACGCGTCCCTCGCCGTCCATGACCACCATGGACTTGACGGGCGTTCTGCTTGTTCTTGCCGGAGACGTACTTGTCCCGGTCCTTGCTTCCTGCGACGAGCCGCCGGACCCGGATCTCAGTGCCGTCGATGATGCCGGTCTTCCCGCTGGCACTGAGGTGCTCGACGACCTCGGCCAGGGTCCGCAGCCGCACGTCGGGACTGTCGGCGCACTCTCGCTCGGCAAGCCGGGGCCGCACCTCACCGACGGCCCAGGTGATTCTCTGCAGCGACATGTGCGACCGGACGGCCGGACAGGACAGGACACGTTCGCCCAGGATCCGTCTGCCGTGAACGGTCAGACGGGCACTACGGTGGGACACGAAGACCTCCGTGTGCCGTGTGGGCCTAGACACCTCCACCGCACCGGAAGTCTTCACCATGATCAAGATCCAACCCTCGGAGCGCTCACTGCATGTCCAGGTCGCCGATTTGCTCGGTGTCTCCGGGGAGTCCGTTCGGAGCTGGGTGATGCAGTCAGAGATCGACGTAGGCCAGGCCGCAGATGCCAGCACGGACGAGCGCGAGGAACTGCGCAGGCTGCGGGCGAAGAACATGTACCTCCGCCAGTTCAAACGGCTCCGGACCCGCTACGAGATGCGGGCCGGCATCCCTCCGCAGTCCCGGCTCGCCTGCAGCAGCATCTGCTTGCGACGACTCTGACCTCATTCTGCAGGCGTTCGTGACGGGACTTGAACTGCTTGAACGGACGGCATGAGCACAGCCCGGCTGTCTATCCCCTCGGAGTGTGGAGACCTGTTCTATGCGGCCAGCCCCACGGTGAGGCCGGCTCGGTGTTCCCGTTCGTAGTCGATCGGGCTTTTGAACCCGCACACGCTGTGTAGCCGACGGGCGTTGTAGAAGTCCGTGATCCAGGTAGCGATCCGGATCCGCGCCTGGGCCCGCGTCGCGAAAGTGTGCCGGTGGATGTACTCGACCTTCAGCACGCTGTTGAACGCCTCGCTCACGGCATTGTCGAAGCAAGATCCGACCCTGCCCATAGACTGGAAAACGCCCAGCTTGCGGCAGGTGCGGCCGAACTTCCGCGACCCATATTCCGAGCCCCTGTCGCTGTGGAAGATCACGCCGCGCACGTCGCCACCGCGGGTGGCCGCGGCCATGTTTTCGCGGCCACCCCATGGGCGCCCATCGCATAGCCAAGCAGGCGCCGCGAGAACAGGTCGATGACCGTCGCCAGGTAGACCTTGCCCTCGCCGGTGACGATCTCGGTCATGTCGCCTGCCCAGACGAGATCAGGTTCCTCCACGGTGAAGTCCCGCTTCACGTGATCGGGAGCCGCCGGACACTTACCTGGCCTGGTCAGGCCCCGACGCTGCCTCACCACCCGTGCGGCCAGGCCGAGTTCGGCCATCAGCTTCGCGACCGTGTTCACCGATACCCGCCACCCTTGCCGCACCAGCAGGATGAAGATCTTCGGTGACCCGTAGGTACCGCCGGACTCGGCGAAGATCTTCCTGATCTCGACGGCCAGTTCCTGTCTTCGCAGCTGACGCGGGGTGGGCCCACGATCACGCCACTTGTAGAACCACGACTCGGAAACCCCCAGCACCGCACAGGACACGCGGTGCGGGATGCCGTACTCGACCCTCTGGCTACCGATGAACGCCGCCACCTCGGCCGGCGCGGCCGCGGTCACTTCACCCAGAGGGCCGTGCATCGCTTGAAGACATCACGCTCCATCTCAAGCTCCTTGATCCGCATGGACTTCTCCGCGTCCTGCCTGCGCAGACGCCGCAGTTCCTCCCGCTCGGGCTCGCTCAGCGAGCCCGAGCGGGCAACCGGATCGGACGACTTCCTCGCTCTGGACATCCACGTCCCCAAGGTCCCCTCACTGACACCCAGATCCCTGGCGACCTGCGCGATCGGCTTCCCCGTCTCCATCACGATCCGTACCGCACCCTCACGAAACTCAGGATCGTACTTCCGACGCTTCGGTGCTGCCATGACCCAACTTCCCCTGCAGTCACGGCCTCCACGCTACGATGGGACCCTCAGGCGGCGCCTGAAGTCATTCCTATAGCAGTTCTTAGGGAAGTGCTGGGGTGCCCAGCCGAGGTACGTGGCGCCCCAGGTGGTTTCGATGTCGGTGGCGTTGGCGACGTCGATGTAACCGCGGCGGCGGATGTCGTTGGAGGCGATCTTTCCGTCTCCGAGGTAGAGCGCGACGTGACCGGCTCGCTGTCCGGTGTCCCAGTACATCAGTGCTCCGGGTGGGGGAGTGCGGTTGCGGTCGTGGCGCATGGTGGCCGGCGTCTGCTGGTAGTGGTCGACGGCGTACTGGACGCCGGAGTAGGACCAGCCGTAGGTGCGGGCGACGAACGCGAGGCAGGCCCGGTACCAGTTCCGGCCCCCGCCAGCGGCCTCCTGGCGCGCCCAGTCGATTGCTGCAGCTGTCGAGCGGGGGTTCTTGACTGAAGCAGGCCAGTTGGCGAGCCCGTCGTGGAAGGTTCTCCCTCCCGGTGATGTGCCGGCTGTGCCGGAGCCGGAAGTCGTGAGCTGGTCGTAGGTGCGCACGTGCGCACTGACCTCGTCCGCATAGGCCCCGGACTGGTTGTAGCGGAGCACCGCTCTGCGTAACTGAGCCTCGTCGGTGAGGTCGCTGCTTCCTGTACCGCAGAGGTAGACGGCGGTGGCCTGGGCGGCGTCGAAAGAGTTGTGGGGGTCTTTGACTGTGTCGTCGTTGCCGTCCTGTCCGGAGGGGCCCTGCCAGGTGGAGGGGATGAATTGCATCGGTCCGACCGCCCGGTCGTACAGCGGGTCGCCGTCCAGGATGCCGCCGTCGGTGTCGCTGTGGACGCTGGTGTTGCCGCCGGCCCCCGACCCGTTGAGCCGCACGCCGAAGATTCTGGGCGTCACGTCGCCATTCGCCGCGACTTGGCGTCCGGCGGCGTGGCCGGACTCGACCTTGCCGATGCCCGCGATGACGGACCAGCGCATCCCCGCGCACTTCGGTCGGAGCGTGGTGATGGTGTGCGCGGCCTTGACGTAGGCGCTGAGGACGACCGGGCCGATCCCGGGGACGCTGGACGGCGTCGCGCCTGTCGGCCCTTGGGCAGAGCTTTTGCTCTCCTTCTCGTGGCCGGTTGCCCCGCTGGCTACGGCGGCGATGAACAGGATGAGGAGTCCGACGGTGAACGCCAGCGGGGCGAGCACGACCGTACCGACGGTCAGGGCCGTCTTCGTTGACGCGCTCATGGCCGGCCCGGGCGGCGCGGCGTCGGCCTTACAGGGGGCATCTTGCGGGCGGGGCGGGGTGCGGGCCGTGGCGGAGTCGGCCGCGCGGCCGGGGTGGTGTCTGTGCCGGGGGTGACGTCTGCGGGGGACCAGCATCGCCTGGTACGAAGGCCCCCGCTCGGTCGTCACCTCCAGCCACCTGCGCGCGAACGCCCCGCCACGCCTGCACCCACTGCTCCGCTACCAACCGCAGCAGCGCAACGCTTCGGCTGCGCCGCTTGCGCCACGCCACCACCGAAACCCCGGCCGCAGAGCGGGACTCCTCATGCACCTCACCCGCGATCTGGCGCGCCCGCGTCCGCGTCAGCAAGCCCTTCTGCATCCCCCACAGCAGCAGCTCGGCCTGCGCCGCATCCAACTCTGCGGCGGAGTCCGCAAGTCCACCGGCCATGGCCTGCTCCGCCAGGGCGTTGCGGCACGCGGTCTCCGCAACATTCTCGGCACCCGGAACTTCCACCAGCGCCGGATTACGACTTCCGCGCCGCGGCCTCCTCGAGTAGTCGGTACTCAGGCGCGCGGTGGGCTTCCCTGCGGACCCTCGAAGAGCCAGGCGCACATTCATGGGCGGAACGACTATCGAAAGGCTCTGCATTGTCTGAAGAGAACCTGGGTGCCATCCAGTCTCATTGCGCTGAGAGCCCGTCTGCCCTGGAACGTGATGCGGACAGACTTATCGATGCTACTACCGCTGAACACTTTTCGGGCGCGCTCGCCCCATCGCTCTATGAAACGCTCGCGGTGATCGCCTGCCTGCACAGTACGCGAGGCTTTGGGGAGTGGAGCGAATCATCTATACGAAGTGCGCTGTCCGATGTTATAGCGAAGCAATCCCCTGAGGGATGGTGGGGAAGTGATCCCCGCGTTCCGTTCCTTCCGGACCGGGTGATCACCACCCTTGCAGCGCTCGACGCAGCGGACGTTCACGGCATGCTTCCGGATGCGGTGTTCCAGCGGGCGCGGCAATTTCTCGTGCAGTTCGCTGTCCCTTCCCTGGATTCCAGGGAGAACAAGAAGCCGATTGCCTACGATGCCCTGACGGCCGAACTCCTGGTCCGGCTGGCTACACGGGGGCGCCCGATCCTCGGGCAGGACCAGCTTGCCGGGATAGCCGCTCGCTGCCGAAGCGCGATCGAGGGAAAAATTCCGTTGCTTCTGGGAGCTCCCGGCACGATTCACAGCAGCCTGGACGCTCTGGGCAGCACGGATGTCGACTGGCATGCCGTTGCCCGCTTCCAGGGCGAGGACGGATCGATGGGCAGCTACCCGTCGAGCACTGCTGCGCTCTTGCGCAACGTGCCCGCTGGTTCGCAGCCCGCCCTCGGCGCCCTGCGATACCTGGCAGGGGCGATGAACGACCGCGGCGAGGTTCCGCCGTTCTTCCCATCCGAGGAATTCGAGCGCTGGTGGGTCCTGCTTGCCCTTGCTCAGTCTCCCCTCAGGGAGCGCTGCCTGGTACCCGGCATTGATGCCGGCGGTGTCCCGCCCCAGGGGCTGGCTGTCAGTTCGCGCTTCGCTCTGCCAGATGTGGATACCGCCGCTATGAAGGCTGCCACGCTCCTAAGCCTCGGCTATAGCGTCAGCCTTGATTTCCTGGACCGGTTCCATGTCGACGGCGTGTTCGTTTGCTATGAGAACGAACGGAGAACGTCCCCGAGCGCCAACATTCATGCGGCCATGGCTATCGCGCTGGCTCCCTTGCAGCATTACACAGCAGAGCGGGCAAGGATGCTGGCAAATTCTCTCTCTCCGGTTGTGCAGGCCATCGAAGAAGATGGATTCGTCGAAGACAAGTGGCACCTGTCCGACATTTATTCGACAGCGCACGCGATCGAGCTTTTCATAATTCTGGCATCCATGTCGAATCCCATTCCAGGGATGCGCGGAAAGCACCTCAAGGAGCTGATGATTACGTGCATAAAGTATGTTCTTTCTCTGCACCATGATGATGGCGGGTTCGGCATCGGTGTATCGACCGTGGAAGAGTCCGGATATGCACTCCGCGCTTTATGTATGGCCAGAATCAGCGGACTATGTGATATTCCCGATATGGCTTTAGTGGCCGCCGGTAGATTCCTGGAGGGTGCATCGGAAGAAAGCGACCCGCCGCTGTGGATGGGAAAAACCCTGTACCGATCCCCTCTCATCGCCGGTGCGCAACGGGTGAGCGCACGTGCGTGGCTATCAGCCACAGGTATCCGGCCCAGAGAATGACGAAGAACCGCAACGACAGGACAGAGGAGCCCGGCAACGGAGAGAAAGGGGGCATCACGATGGACCAGGCACAACCTTCCCACCTTGCTGCAGCCACGTCATGGCTCGAGCAAGGAAGGACTCTGTGCGTGCCGCCGCTGCAGGCCGCAGTGGCCAGGCTTGCCGCCCCTATGGACCGCATCGCCGCATACCACTTCGGCTGGACTGACCAGTACGGCCGGCCGGGCGGCGTATACGGAGGAAAAACCGCGCGCGCGGCGCTGGCGGTGCTGTCAGCAGAAGCGGCGGGAGCCGCGCCGACCGTCGCCATCCCGGGCGGCATCGCAGTGGAACTGGTCCACAACTTCTCGCTTCTCCATGACGACTTCATGGACGGTGACACGGAACGACGCCACCGGCCCGCCGCATGGACCGTCTTCGGCGGGACCTGGGCCATCTTGACCGGGGATGCTCTGCTCGCCCTCGCCCCGCAAGTGCTGTGGGAGCAGGGGGCCCCTTCGGTAGCAGCCCAGGCTGTCAAACGCCTCACGGACACGAACTGCCAGATGGTCGACGGGCAGGCGCGCGACCTGGCTTTCGAACAACGTGACCACGTCGACATCTCGGAGTGCCTGCAGATGGAGGCGGAGAAGACTGCCTCCCTGCTCGGACTGTCGGCGTGTATCGGCGCCGTACTGTCCGGCGCCGAAGACACGATGGTGGAGGCGCTCGAACGCTACGGCCATCACCTTGGCATGGCCTTCCAGGCCGTCGACGACCTGCTGGGTATCTGGGGACCGGCGGACGCAACAGGCAAGACTGCCTGGAGCGACTTGCGGCGCCGGAAGAAGACGCTCCCGGTCTTAGCCGCTCTCGCCGAAGGCGGAGACGCCTCACGGCAACTGGCGGATCAGCTGTCCAACCCGGCAGACCGAGGTGCTGAGTCCGACTCACTGCTCGCGCTGCGCGCACTGCTTATCGAGAAGGCAGGAGGTAGGAACTGGACTGAGCGGCAAGTCCGCTGGCACCACGAGGCTGCCCTCAATGCGCTCGACGACGTTCCGATACCACAGCGCACGCGAAAGAAGCTAACTGATTTCAGCGAGACCTTGATGACAAGAGTCAGATAGTCCACCGAAGAGAAGAAGGTGCCGGGGAATTCTGGAGCATCATTGTGTACCGCAGGCACCGCTTCGCGCACACTCGGGGCATCGTGAAGCCGGGCCACGCCGAGGTCAGTGTAAGTAAGTTCAACACCGCGTCGCCACGGTGCTGCGACGGATCAGGCCGGGACCCTACTGCGAACGTGACAGGCTGGAGCAGCCGCAGCTGAAAAGGGAGACCTCTCTGTGAGTTCACGAAGAAGAGCAATGGGAGCATATGCAAGGCTCCTCAAGATCAACGTCCCCGAGCTGTCCCTGTATCCTCTGATTTCTTTTGGCCTCACGGCCGCCCATATCCAAGAGGCGCGCTACTGGCTGATCAATGCAGGGTTCCTCCTGTTTATATTCTGCTGTTCAGCAGTGTCTATATCCCTGGACGACCTGAACGGGTACATCGACGGGGTCGATCGGCTCGATACACTCACGGCTAAACGCAACATCAACAAGCCGCTGCTGACCGGAGAGCTCAAACAGTCCGATGTCCGACGCGCGGCGGCATGTGCCGTATTGCTGGGATTCCTGCTTCTGGTTCTCGTCTCTGCCCAGACGCGAACACCAGCTCTCTCCGCCCTGCTGATGATCGCTCTCATGCTCTATTCCGCACAGTACTCGGCAGGCTTGAAACTGAGCTACCGAGGGCTCGGGGAAGTCGTACTGATACTTGGGATACCAGCTTCCATCTGCCTGCCAATCTGGCTCCTGACAGGGTCGGTGCAGCCTGCGGCCGCAACTGCGGCCGCCATGATGGGCCTCCCGTATGCAGCCCAGATAGTGATATCTAATCTCATGGACCATGACGGCGACAAGGAAGCAGGTCGACTCACCCTCACAATCGTGATGGGGCCGAAAAGAGCTGCTGCCGTCCTCCCCGTGCTCCTGCTCGCCCTCTTCTGGGTGATCTGGGTTGCGGGCATTCACACACACATTCTTCCCAGCGTGGCAATTTTCTGGATTGCTCTGCTCCCGTTTCACGTGAAATACATCCTTCTCATTCGAGATTCAGAGTACGCAAATGCCAGGCTGCTTTCTTTCATGGCGATACGCTTCAAACTTCTTCTCGTGATGGCCACCACGCTTCTCGCTAGAATCGCTCTCTGATTCGATTATTCTGTGCGCAGCAATGAGACCCGGAGATGCATGTCAGTCAAGCGGCGCCGGGCTGCTTCCCCCTGCTTGCCCAGTATCACGAAAGGCTGCTGGGGGACGAACTGGCCCTGATCCTGGGGCCGCGGGCTGCTGGGCCTGAGGCTGGCTGATCTGCTAGGGGCTTGCAGGGAATCAAGGTGTTGCTTCCCGCTCGGAAGCTCGTTGCTGTGGTATGCGCATCCCGGACGAGACTCGTAGCCGACTCTCAGTGAGCCGTTTTCATCCTGCAGCTATGCTGGATGAAAA
>NZ_JBHTSA010000128.1:0-22370 GCF_042795405.1 Streptomyces sp. NPDC056480
GGCCCGGGGCGGTGTCGCCCCGGGCCTCCGGCCGTTTCCTCCGTCACACCCGGACGCTCGCTAGAGCAGTTCCTTGAGACGCTCCGCGAGGAGGTCCCAGCGCCATCTCTCCTCGACCCAGGCGCGGCCCCGCTCGCCCATGCGGGCACGGAGCTCGGGGTCGAGGAGGAGGGTGGTGACGCGGTCGGCGGTGTCCTCGGCGGACTCGCCGCGGACGACCCAGCCGGTCTCGCCGTCGAGGACGGCGTCGGGGGCGCCGCCCGAGTCGCCCGCGACGACGGGGAGGCCGGTCGCGGAGGCCTCCAGGTAGACGATGCCGAGGCCCTCGACGTCGAGGCCGCCGCGCCGGGTGCGGCAGGGCATGGCGAAGACGTCGCCCGCGCCGTAGTGGGCGGGCAGCTCCGACCAGGGGACGGCGCCGGTGAAGCGTACGGATCCGGCCACCCCGGTCTCGGCGGCGAGACGGTGCAGATCCTTCTCGTACGGGCCGCCGCCGACGATCAGGAGGACCGCATCCGGCACCCGGCGCAGGATCTGCGGCATGGCCCTGATCAGGGTGTCCTGGCCCTTGCGCGGGACGAGCCGGGAGACGCAGACGACCACGGGGCGGTCGCTGAGCCCGAGGCGGGCGCGGACCTCGGCGCCGCCCGAGTCGGGGTGGAAGGTCTTCTCGTCGACGCCCGGCGGAAGCTGCCTCATGCGGCCCGCTGCGGCGGGCGTGAGGGCGGCCGCGATCCGGGAGCGGGTGTACTCCCCGAGGTAGGTGAGGGTGTCCGTGCCCTCGCCGATCCGCCGGAGCAGCTGCCGGGAGGCGGGCAGCTGGGCCCAGCCGGCCTCGTGCCCGTGCGTGGTGGCGACAAGTCGCCGTGCGCCGGCCTTGCGCAGCGCGGGGGCCATCAGACCGAGGGGCGCGGCCGCGCCGAACCACACGGACTCGCAGCCGTGCTCGCGCAGGAGGGCGGTGGCCCGGGCGGTGACCCGAGGTGTGGGCAACAGCATGGTGGTGCGATCCCGGACGACCGTGAAAGGCTGTTCGGCGTCGAACGCGGCCGTCGCCTCGATCCCTTCGCGGCTGCGCTTCCAGGTGGAGGCGTACACCACGATCTGGTCGGGATCCAGGCGGAGGGCCATGTTGTGCAGGAAGGCCTGGATTCCGCCCGGACGCGGCGGGAAGTCGTTGGTTACGATCAGGGTCTTGTGCATCGTGGCCGACAGTACCGCGAGCACACCCACCGCCCAGCACCACCATCCCCCGCGGCAGCGGGCCGACAGGACAAGGACAGGACAGGTATGACGGGGGCAGTGGGCATCGGGTCACGCGCGCGTCTCCGCCTCCCGCTCGGCCTCTGGGGCCTGACCCGGATCATCCTCCTGCTGTGCGTGTTCAGGGTCGTGGTGGTGCCCGGCCCGGACGCGACGGCCGAGGTCGGGGAGATCTACCAGGGCTGGTTCGACGTCCTGCGGACCGGCGAGTACCCGCGGGACGACGTGACCTGGCAGTACCCGCCGGCCGCCGCCCTCGCGATCCTCTCCCCCGTGCTGTTGCCCTTCCTCGGCTACGCGACGGCCTTCTTCGTCCTGGCGCTCCTGTGTGACGCCTTCGTCATGGGCCTCCTCCTGCACACCGGGCGCCGTGCAGGCCGGTCGATGCGGGGCGCGTGGCTCTGGCTGGCCGCGGTGCCCCTGCTCGGCCCCACCGCGTACGCCCGCTACGACGTCATGGTGACGGCCGTCGCCGTCGCCGCCCTGCTGGCCGTCAGCCGCGAACCGCGCGTCCTCGGGGTGCTCGCCGGTTTCGGCGCCGTCCTCAAGGTGTGGCCCGCGCTGCTGCTCGTGGGCACCCCGAAGGGCGGGGCGACCTGGCGTTCCTGGCCGGTGGCGGCGGGCGCGGCGGGTGCGGTGCTGCTGCTCTGCGTGGCCTGGATGCCGGGGTCGCTGGCCTTCCTCTCGTACCAGAGCGAGCGGGGTACGGAGGTCGAGTCGCTGGGGGCGATGGTGTTCCACGTGGCCCGGCACTTCGGCTGGGAGGGCGAGGCCCGGATGAACTACGGCTCGATGGAGTTCCTCGGCCCGTACGTCTCGTGGGTGTCGTCTGGTGCGATGGTGCTGACGGTCGCCGCGTTCGGATGGCTGGCGCTGTGGCGGTTCAAGGCGCGCCGGTTCTCCTCGTCGACGACGGCGGACGCGGCCTTCGTCGCCGTCCTGCTCTTCACCGTGACGAGCCGGGTGATCTCACCGCAGTACATGATCTGGCTGTTCGGCCTCGCCGCGGTCTGTCTCGCCTACCGCTCGACCGGCATGCGGCGCCCCGCGCATCTGGTGCTGTGGGCGACGGCCGTGACGCAGTTCGAGTACCCCGTGTGGTTCTCCCATGTGACGCAGAGCGATCTCCTGGGCATCGCCGTGCTGTTCCTGCGCAACGGTCTGCTGGTGGTCGCCACCGTCGCCGCCTGCCGCGCCCTGTGGCGGGACACGGTGACCGAGGCCGGGGTCGTGCGCATCCCGGGGCAGACGCGCCGGCCCGAGCGGGAAAGGGTTCTGGCCGGTTCGGCCTGAGCGGTAGTGGCCCGAACACCGATACGCACGGGTGCTACCCTGGGGCACCTTTGCCTTCCCGTTAGGTTCTTCTGCTGACATGAACAACTCGATTCTCTCGGTCGACACACTTCAGCGGCACGGGAAGAGTGGCGAAGGGGCCGCTGCGGAGGATGCACCGAAAGCCCCGGCAGGTATATCGGGGAAGTCGCTCCTCCTGGTTTCGGGCGCTTTCTTCCTCATTTATCTCCTCCTGTCGGCACGGCGCCACGCGGCGAACCTCACAACCGGGTACGACCTGGGCATCTTCACCCAGATCGTGAGGTCCTACTCGGAGTTCTCCGCCCCGTACTCCGATCTCAAGGGACCCGCCTACAACACACTCGGGGATCATTTCCATCCGATCCTCGCGCTCCTCGCACCGATCTACAAGGTATTCCCTTCGAGCTATACGCTGCTCGTCTGCCAGGCAGCCCTCGTCGCATTCTCCATAGTTCCCCTGATGAAGTGGGCGGACAAAGTCAGGGGGCGGAACTTCGCCTTCTGGATCGGAATTTCCTACGGCGCTTCCTGGGGAATTGCCGCACTGATCTATTTCGACTTCCACGAAGTCTCCTTCGCGGTGCCGCTCCTGTCCCTCTCGCTCTGCGCCGCCGGTCGGAAGAACTGGCGCGCGGCCGCCCTCTGGGCCCTGCCGCTGGTGCTGGTCAAGGAGGACCTGGGGCTCACGGTCGCCGCGATCGGCGCCTATGTGGCGTGGAAGGGGCCGCGGATGACGGGGCTCGCCGTCGCCGCGTTCGGGGCCGGCGCGACGGCGCTCGAGATGCTGGTGATCCTTCCGTACTTCAATCCCCTCGGGCAGTTCGCCTACCTGCCGCCCGAGACCGCCGAAGAGGTCGGCATGCTGGCGCAGGCCGCCGGAGCCCTCTGGCCTCCGGTCAAGTGGCTGACGCTCTTCATGATCGTCGCCCCGACCGGCTTCCTGGCCCTGCGGTCGCCGATCCTGCTCGTCGCGCTGCCCACGCTGGCCTGGCGCTTCACGGGATCGAACCCCTTCTACTGGGGCATGGAGTTCCACTACAGCGCGGTCCTCATGCCCATCGCCTTCGCCGCCGCCGTCCACGCGGTCGCGAACGGCGTGACCGCGCGGAGGGTCATGCCCGCCTGCGTCGTCGGCGCGGTGGCCACGAGCGTCACGCTCTTCACCCATCCCCTGCACGAGATCGTCCTGCCACGGACCTGGAGCGACTCCGCCTACGTCAGGACCTCGGACGAGCTGCTCGGGAAGATCCCCGACGGCGCGACCGTGGCCGCCTCGAACCGCCTGGCCGCCCAGCTCGCCGACCGGGCCTCCGTCAGCGAGGTGTGCCTGTTCCCCCGCTCCTTCCCTCCGAAGGAGCGGCCCGAGTGGCTGATCTACGACGTCGCCGACAACTCCGACCCGGAGTGCCCGACCGGCAAGGCCCTGGAGTCGGCCGACCCGGGCGTCCCCGGGTACCGGGTCGTCGAGGCACGGGACGGCATCACCCTGCTCAGGCTGGCCGGCGACGAGAAGAGTCCCCGGTAGACGGTCCGCGGGACGGCGCGTACCGGATCATCCCCATGGGCCGTCGGCTTCCGCCGGCGGCCGATGCGCGTGTGACGAGTCCGCCCGGCCGGGCCGCTCGGGGGCGGCGCCGAGCACGCGGCGGTACAGCAGGCCGAGGGCCGCGCACTGGGCCGCTGTCGCCAGGGCCATGGCCAGGCAGATGCCGGGCGGTCCCAGCCCCGAGAGACCGAGGGCGAGGGGCAGCTGGACGAGGACGCCCGCGAGCGTGATCCGGGCGAGGTACGGGCTCCCGCCGGTGCCCTCGAAGACGCCCGCGAGCGCGATGAACCCGCCCGTCAGCAGCAGATGGGGGCCGAGGCAGCGCAGGAAGAGGGCGCCCGCCTCCGCCACCTCGGGTTCGGCGCCGAAGATCCGCATGACGGGCCCGGCGCCGAGGAACAGCAGCACGGCGGCACCCGCGCCGAGGGCGCTCCCGAGCAGCAGGGCCTGGCGCCCGACGGCACGGCGCTCGTCGAGGCCGGCGCCGGGCCGTGGCGCGTGCCCGGGTTCCCGTTCCCGGGCGGTCCCCCGCTCCACCCCCCGCGCCCTCCCGAGCAGATGCGCGCTGTGGATGGCGGCGGCCTGCCGGACGGCGTAGAACGCCATGGTCGCGACGTACATGGCCTTGGTGGCGATGCCGTAGGCGGCGATCTCCGTGACGCCGAGCCGGGCCACGACGGAGACGAGCGCGAGCGCACCCGCCATCCGGACCGCGAAGTCGACGCCCATGGGGAGACCGGTTCCGGCGGTACGGCGCAGGGCGGCCGCGGTCCGCTCGGCCGGGCGGACCGCGCGGGCGGCCCTGACCAGCGGGTGGCGACGGAGGACGAGCAGCCCGGCGGCGAGCGCGACGGCCCGGCCGGTGACGGTGGCGAGGGCGGCGCCCCGCACCCCGTAGGCCTGGATGAGCAGCGGGTCGAGGACCAGGATCAGCCCGTTGGCGAGGAAGGCGAGCCGCATGGGGGTGCGGGTGTCGCCCGCGCCCTTGAGGATGCCGTCGAGGACGTTGACGGCGAAGAAGACGGCGGTGCCGGGGAGCGAGACGGCGAAGTAGGCGGTGGCCAGGGCGTGGGCGGGGTGGTCCTGGCCGCCGAGCAGCAGGGCGGCGAGCGGTTCGCGCAGCAGGTACCCGCCGACGGCCACGGGGGGCACGAGCAGGGCGCCGAGTGCGGCCCCGCCGCGGACGGCGGCGCGGACGGCGGCCGGGTCGTCGGCGCCCCGGGCCCGGGCGACGAGCACGGTGGTGCCGGAGCCCGCCACGAGGGCGACGCCGAGCAGCAGGTTCTCGACGTTGGTGGCGACCGCGACGGCGGCGACGTCGTCCCCGCCGAGCCGGGCGACCCAGATGACGTTGATGACGCCTGCGGCCACCCCTGCGAGGAGTTCGAGGTAGACCGGGGCGGCGAGCCGGACGAGCGTACGGCGGTGCGCGGACAAGGGCGACATCCCCCTCTTTTCGATGTACCTCGATTCGAGGCACATCGAAAAGAGGTAGCATGGCGCCCGGTCCGACGACAAGAGCGGACGACGCGCACGAAGGAGGCCGCCCGGTGCTGGAGCTGTCGATCCTGGGCTTCCTGTACGAGAAGCCCCTGCACGGCTACGAGCTGAAGGAGCGCATCCACGGCCTCAGCGGCCATGTGCGACCCGTCAGCGACGGCGCCCTCTACCCGGCGATCACCCGCCTGGTGAAGAACGGCCTGGTGGACAGCCGCACGGAACCGGGCGCGAGCGCGGCCCCGCGACGGACCCTCTCCCTCACCGCCGACGGGCGCAGGGAGCTGCTCGCCCGGCTGCGCGCCCCCAAGGACGCCGAGATCACCGACGGCCAGCGCTTCTTCACGCTGCTCTCCTTCCTCGGCCACCTGCCCGACCCGGCGGACCAGGCGGCCGTGCTGCGCCGCCGTCAGGAGTTCCTGAACACCCCGGCCAGCTTCTTCTACGAGGACGGGACCCCGGTCGTCGCCGAGCGGGAGCCGGACCTCTTCCGCCGGGGCATGCTGCGGATCGCCCGCGCGACGGGCACGGCCGAGAAGGCCTGGCTGACGGAGGCCCTGGCCGAACTCGAGGGCCGGGAGCCCCCGACCGGCCCCTGACTCCACCGGACAGGCGCTGCCGCCCGATCCGCGCGGCCCTGCCGCCCGGTCCTGCCGCCCGATCCGCCCGGTCCTGGGGGCAGGCCGGGCAGGCCCTACCCCAGCCGCTTCCCCAGGTACTCCCGCCAATCGGCGGTGAACTCCTCCGGAGTCGTGTCGAGCACCTCCTGGAGGGCCTTCTCCACGGCGCCCTCCCGGCCCGGGTGCGCGCCCACCGCCCGGTAGAAGTCGGTCAGCTTCGACTCTCCCCAGCGGTCAGCGATCAGCTCGCAGGCGAGCCAGCCGCCCTCGTACGCCCTGGCCAGCGCCTCCGCGTCGCCGCCGAAGGAGAAGTCGGGGTCCTCCGGGAGCCGCGCGGGCAGCTCACCCGCGAGGACCGCCCGGCGCAGTTCGGGGGCCGCCTGGGCCGCGGTGCGGTCGGCGTCCCGGTAGGCGACCCAGTCGGCGAAGCCCTCGGAGAGCCAGACCGGGGTCGACGGGGTGGTGGCGGCGCGGGTGGCGACGTGGACGGTCTCGTGGGTGAGGACGAGCTGCCGGCCGAACTCCCCGAGGACCCCGTACGCCTCCGGGTTCACGATCACCCGGTCCGCGGGGGCGTCCGCGCCGCCCCGGGTCTCCCCCGTGGTGACGGCGGCGATGCCCCGGTAGGAGCTGCCCGGCGCCCCGAGGAGCTCGCCCATCCCCTCCAGCGATCCGGGGACGAGGACCACCACGTCCCGGGCCCACTCGCCGGGCCAGGCGGCGGAGACGACGGGAACGGCCCGGTCCGCCGCCGCGGCGATCTCCCGGAGCCGCTCGGGCTTCTGGCCGACGCCGAGGACGAGCGAGCGGGCGCCCCGCACGGTCGCCACGTCGCCCTGCTCCCAGAGGTGCCGGGGCGCGCCCTGCGCCGGACGGTCACCGGTCACGTACCAGCGTCCGTCCCGCTCGGTCAGGTCGATGACCCGGGCACCGGTGACGGGCCGCCTGTCGTGGCCGGCGAGCCGGTAGCCGAGGTCGGCGCGGGCGGTGACGCGGTCGGGGGCCGTGCGGTCGACCCCGGTGAGCCGGTAGGTCCAGCCGTCGACGGGCACCGTCGCGAGCCGCCGGAAGACGGTGAGGGCGGTCGGGGCGTACGAGGGGTCGACGGCGGCGAGGTAGCCGGGCCGGTCGCGGTCGAGCAGCGCCCTGGCATGCCGGTCGAGAAGCCCCTGTATCTCCCGGGTGGCAGTGTCGGCGGGCTGGTCGGCGCGCGCACCGCAGCCGACGAGCCCCACGAGCACCAGTAGCAGGGCCGTCAGGCAGGCCGTCGCCGGCCTCCGCGCTCCACACCCCTGACCTGCCACGCCTCCGATCGTACGGTCGGACCGGCGGCAACCGCTTCCGGTACGGCCCCGAACCCGGTCCGGGCCCGTACCGGAAGCGGGCTCCGGCCGGGGCCGGACCCGGCCGACACCCTCCTCCGACCCGAGCGGGCCCCGGCCGACGTCCCCTGCGGGCCCGAGCCGTACCCGGCCGACTCCTCTGCGGGCCCGGGCCGGATCCGGCTCAGACCCGGGTCACCGTCACGTGCGACATCATGTTCACCGGGTCGTAGCGGACCCGCGCGCCCGGATAGGGGGCGTGGATGACCTGGCCGTTGCCGGCGTAGATCCCCACATGGCTGGCGTCGCCGCGGTACGTGACGAGGTCACCGGGCTGCGCCTGCGAGAGCGGCACCTGCCGGCCCGCGTACCGCTGCGCGGAGGAGGTCCGCGGCAGGCTGATCCCGGCCCTCCCGTACGACCAGACCATGAGGCCCGAGCAGTCGAAGGCGGAGGGTCCGGTCGCCCCCCACACGTACGGCTTGCCGACCGCGCTGCGGGCGGCGATCACCGCGGCGGCGGCCCGTGAGGAGCCCGGGGCGGCCTCGGGCATCGGCGGCAGCTCCTCCGCCGCGCGTCCGCCGGAGCGGGAGGCCCGGTCGAAGTCGGCGCGCTCCTCGACGGTGAGGCCGGCGAGGACGCGGCGGGCCTCGGCGAGCTTGCCCTCGACGACGCGCTTGTGGCGGGCGACCTCGGCCCGGCTGCGCTCCAGCTCGACCAGGGCCGTCCGGGCCTCGGACCGCTTCTGGCCCAGCCGGCGCTGCTCCCGGCGGAGCTCGGCGAGCGCGGCCCCCTGACGGGCGGTGATCCGGTCGAGCGCGGAGGCCCGGTCGAGGTAGGTGTCCGGGTCGGAGGAGAGCAGCAGGGCGAGGGCGGGGTCGATGCCGCCGGAGCGGTACTGGGCGCCGGCGACCGAACCGAGCGCGCCCCGCATGTGGTTGATGCGCTCCTGGCCCCGGGCGAGGCTGTCCTGGGCCTGGGAGACCGTCCGGCGCAGCGCGTCCGTCTTCTCGTCCGCCCGGTTGTAGCCCTCGGTGGCCTTCTCGGCCTCCTCGAAGAGGCGGTCCACCGTGGCACGGGTGGCCGCGGCCCCGGCACCGGGTTCGGCGCTCGCGGGGACGGCCCCGAGGGTCGCCGCGGCGGTGGCCGCGGCGGCGGTGAGGACGGTGACCCTGGCGGGTCGGCGGTGGGACGCCACGGATCGCGCTCCGTTCGGCTCGACGCTGACTGGCGCGGCAGACAGTAGCCGCTGATCACTCCGCGTCCAACGAAGGCACCGGGCACACAAAGTGACGCCCCGCCGGAGATCACAGGTCACCGGCGGGGCGTCAGGTCAGCTCGCGTCGCGGCGAACCACCCGATTGGGCGGTACGGCTGCGCGGGTCGCGTCGCGGCGGGTCAGCCGGCGATGCGGACACCGAACTGGAAGGAGCCCATGGTGTTCATGGACTCGTAGCGGACGTTGACGCCCGAGTACGGGGCGTGCAGGACCGTGTTGTTGCCCGCGTACAGACCCACGTGCGACAGGCCGTTGAAGAAGACCAGGTCGCCCGGCTTGAGCTGGCTGCGGCCGATCTTCGTGCCGTCGTTCTGCTGGGTGTACGTGGTGCGGGTGAGGTTGACGCCTGCCTTGCCGTAGGCCCACTGGGTCAGACCGGAGCAGTCGAACGAGTTGGGGCCCTCGTGGCCGGAGGCGTACGGCATGCCGATGCGGGTGGCGGCGGCGCTGAGCGCGGCGGCGCCGAAGCCGGACGCGGGGGCCTCGTTGCCGAGGTCGATCCGCTCGCCGGCGGCGCGGCTGGCGCGCTGGGCCTGCTCCTGCTCCTTCTGCCGCATCTTGGCCCGCTCGGCCTCGGTCAGCGTGTTGAGGAGCTTGCGGGCCTCGGCCAGCTTGCCCTGGAACTTCTTCTTCTTCTCGCCGAGCGTCTTGCGGACGTCCTGGAGGTCCTCGAGCTTCGTGGTGGCCTCGGCGCGCTGCTGCGCGAGGCTGCGCTGCTTGGCCTGGATCGAGGTGAGGACGTCGGCCTGCTGGGCGCTCAGCTGGTCGATCGCGGACGCCTTGTCGAGGTAGGTGTCCGGGTCGGCGGAGAGGAAGAGCTGGAGCGCCGGGTCGATGCCGCCGGAGCGGTACTGGGCGCTGGCGACCGAACCGATCTGGTCGCGCAGGGTGTTGAGCTCCTGCTGACCGCGGGCCACCTTGTCCTGGAGGTTGCCGATCTCCTGCTGCAGCTTCTCGCGGCGCTCCTCGGCGAGGTTGTACTGCTCCGTGGCCTCCTCGGCCTCGTGGTGCAGCTTGTCGACCTTCGACTTGACCTCGTCGATCTTGGGCTTGGCGGGGGCCGCCTGGGCGCCCGTCTGGGCGGTGAGCGCTACGGCGGCGGCCGCGGTCGCGGTGAGTACGGTCACGCGCATGCGGCTCGGCTGCTTGGGTCGACGGTGGGACGCCACGAAGGCGAGCTCCTTCTTCCTCAGAGCCGCCCAACCGGTAAGGGGCAGGCGGTTCCTCCGCCGCCACCCCGGATGGGTGATCAACCGCGCGAAGGTTCGAGCCCCGACCCTAGTGACCAACTTGTGATCAGTTCAAATCCCACTGGCAAAAATATCGCTCAGCGACCACTTAATTTACACGCACCACACAGGCAGTGATGGGCACTTGACGGTCCGCCCTCCAGAATTCGGGCATACGACACAACAGTTGCGATGTGTGCCGATGCATCAGGAGAGCCGCGAAAGCCGCTTCAGCAACAGGGCGGACGCCACCGGGCGCGCCCCGGCCTTCGCCACCCCGTCGGCCACCTCGCGGTCGGTGGAGACCACCACGACCGGCCGGCCCGGCGGCTCGGCCCGTACCAGCTGACGGATCAACTCGTCGGCGGTCACCCCGGGCTTCGAGAACAGCACCCGCACCCCGCGCGGCGGCGCGAGGAGCACCGGGGCCGCCAGCTCCGCCCCGTCGAAGACACAGGTGACCTCGGCGCCCGAGCGGGCCGCGAGGGCCGACAGGCTGCCGAGCAGCCGCAGCCGCTGCTTCTCCAACGGCATCGTGGGGTAGCCGGTCTTGGTGACGTTGTAGCCGTCGACGACCAGATGGGCCTGCGGCAGCGCGAGGAGCTGGTCGAGCAGTGCCGGGTCGGTCTCCGAGAGCGCCCGCGCCGCGATGTCCTTCGGGGACATCCGCCCCGGCTCCACGGCGTCCACGGTGTCCGCCGGATGCACCGACACGGGAGGCAGGGCGAGTTCGCGGCGCAGCCCCTGGGCGGCGTCGAGCACGGTGTCGAGCAGCAGCCGCAGCCGCATGTCCTCCACCGAGCGCCCCTCACGGGCCGTCCTGCGGCTCGCCTCCAGGGCGGCCTCGACCTCGCCGAGCCGGGCCTTGACGCGCCGGCTCTCGCTCTCGGCGGACGACACCTGGGCGGCCGCCTCCGCCTTGGCCGCGTCGATCTCGCCCTGGACGCGGCGCAGCGCCGCCTCGCCGCGCTTCACATCGCTCTGGGCGCTGCGCAGCTTGCGGTGAAGCGATTCCGCTTCCTTCCGGGCCGCCTCCAGGTCGTGGCGCAGCTGCTCGGTCTCGCCGCGCGAGCGGTCCCGGGCGGCGGCGAGTTCCTCGCGCAGCCGCTCCAGCTCGCGCCGGCCCGCCTCGTCGGCCCGCTCGGCGTCGACGCGCAGGGCCTCCTCGCCCGCGGCCGCCACCAGCTTGACCCAGCCCGGCGGACGCAGCACATAGGCCGCGGCCGCCACGTCGACGGGGTCGGCCGCGGCCGGCGGGGTGCCGGTCTCGACGGCTCCGGCCAGCTCGGGCTGACCCTGCTTGAAGCGCTCGCCGATCCGCTGCCGGAACAGCGGGTCGCTCTCCAGGGCCGCCGCCATGGCGTTCCCGGCGAACTTGGCGCGCCGGCTCGCGGTGAACCGGGCGTACTGCCTCAGGGGTGCGGGCAGCTCCGCGACGGTCAGCCCGCCGAAGGCGTCGGCGACCAGCGCGACGACCCGCCGCCGTACGCCTTCCGGCAGTGGGTGGTCGAGCGTCTCGGCAGCGTCACCTGCCGCGCCGGCCGGCTCTCCACCGTGCGCGGGCTGCTCCACGATCCGTCACCCCTATGTCGTCCGCGCCGTCCCTCAGGAGGCGGCGCCCGGCCTGTCCACCAGTTCGATCTGATCCACCGCGTTGCACCAGCGACAGCGGACCGACTCGATGGTCTCACTGACCACCTGCCGCTCCTCGACCGTCGGGTCTCCCGCGAGGTCCAGATGGACGTACTCCACGACCTTGGAGGAGCGCGTCACGTCGAATCGGGTCAGATTGCCGCAGAGCGTGCAGCGCCACCGGGTGTCGGCGGTCGGCAGGGGAACCGTCGTCATCGTGCCGTCCTTCTTCCTGTTGCGTGGTACCAGGTGCGGGAGCCGCGGTGCGCCGTCGAACTGCGGTCGTACTGCCCGTTACCCTACGGCCTCGCCGGTATGCCGGGGCACGGCGAGGCACTCTGTCCACTTCGGCCCCGGTACGCCATGATCTGTCCATGATCGACTGGCGAGGTGCGGTCCGTGCTGTCCTGGGGTCCTGGCGGATCGCCCGCAGCGGCCCCACGGTGACGTACGGACTGATCGCCGCCTGCTGTGCGCTCTTCGTGATCGGCCCGGTCTCCGGGCTCAACCCGGCGTACGGCACGGGGGACGAGCTCCTCGCGGCGCAGGGCGAGTACTTCCGGCGCTGGGGCGTCGTCCCCGCCGAGCTGATGAGCGGCGAACCCCGCGCCCTGCTCACCCCGCTGACCGCGCTCTTCGTCCACGGCAGCTGGCTCCACCTGCTGGGAAACATGCTGTTCCTGTACGTCTTCGGGGCGATGGCCGAGGAGCGCATGGGTCCCGTCGAGTTCGCCCTCTTCTACCTGGGCACGGGGTACCTCGCGCTGCTCGGGTACGCGGTGGCGCACGCGAACAGCGAGCAGACCCTGGTCGGGGCGTCCGGGGCGATCTCCGGGGTGCTCGGGGCCTTTCTCTTCCTCTTCCCGCGCTCCCGGGTCACCAGTCTCTTCCCGTTCCTCTTCTTCCTGCCGCTGCGCTTCCCCGCCTGGATCGTGCTGATCTTCTGGTTCGTGCTCCAGTGGCTGGCGGCACAGGCGGCGGGCGCCGGTCCCGGCGTCGCCTACCTGGCCCATGTGGTGGGCTTCTCCGTCGGCTTCCTCTACGCCTGGGGGCGCTACCGGGGTGGGGATAGAGTGAAAGCCCCAACCGCGGCGACCGAGGGAGAAAGCCAGCCGTGATCACCGCGATCGTGCTCATCAAGACCAGCGTGGACCGCATCCCCGAGATCGCCGAGTCGATCGCCGGGCTCGACAGCGTCAGCGAGGTCTTCTCGGTCACCGGCACCTACGACCTCATCGCCATGGTCCGCGTGCCCCGTCACGACGACCTGGCGGACGTCATCCCCGGCAGCATCAGCAAGATCCCGGGCGTCGAGGCCACGGACACGCACGTCGCCTTCCGTACGTACTCCCAGCACGATCTGGAGGCGGCCTTCGCCATCGGTCTGGAGTCCTGAGACCTCGTTCACGGCATGGCTGAAGGGGGCCTCCCGCTCGGGAGGCCCCCTTCACCCGTACGAGTGAGTGATCAGCCGCGGTCGGGGACGCAGCGGCCGTCCTCGGTACGGTACTTCCACTGCGCGCCGTCGCGGACGAGCTCCTTCACGGCGCCGACGAACCGCTCCACGTGCTCGTCCGGCGTACCGGCGCCGAAGCTCACCCGGATGGCGTTGAGCGACCTCTCCCCCGGGGCCGCCTCGGGGGCGCCGCACTCGCCCGGGTCCTGCGGGTCGCTGCCGAGCAGCGTGCGGACCAGCGGGTGGGCGCAGAAGAGGCCGTCGCGGACGCCGATGCCGTACTCGGCGGAGAGCGCGGCGGCGAAGTGGGAGCTGTTCCAGCCCTCCACGACGAAGGAGATGACGCCGACGCGCGGCGCGTCGTCGCCGAACAGCGAGAGCACCTTGACCTCGGGGACCTCGGCGAGCCCCTCCCGGACCTTGGCGATCAGGTGCCGCTCGCGCGCGACGAGGGTGTCGAAGCCGGCCTCGGTGAGCGCCTTGCAGGCGGAGGCGATGGAGTACACGCCGATGACGTTCGGGGAACCGGCCTCGTGCCGGGCCGCGGTGGTGTGCCACTCCACGTCCACACCGCCGTCGGCCCGACGGGCCACCTTGCGGGAGGCGCCGCCGCCCGCGAGGTAGGGCTCGGAGTCCCGCAGCCAGTCGGCGCGGCCCGCGAGGACGCCGGAGCCGAAGGGCGCGTACAGCTTGTGCCCGGAGAAGGCGATCCAGTCCACGTCGAGCTCCTGGACGGAGACCGGGTGGTGCGGCGCGAGCTGGGCGGCGTCGAGCACGATCCGGGCGCCGTGGGCGTGCGCGGCGGCGGCGAGTTCCTTCACCGGCCACAGCTCACCGGTGACGTTGGAGGCGCCGGTGACGCAGACGAGGGCGGGACCGTAGGGGTCGCGGTCGGCGAGCGCGCGCTCCAGGGTGGCGACGGCCTGCTCCGGGGTGCGCGGCGCGTTGAGGTAGGTGACGCGGGCGTCCCTCCAGGGCAGCAGCGAGGCGTGGTGCTCGGTCTCGAAGACGAAGACCTGGCAGTCGGCCGGGAGCGTGGCGGCGAGCAGGTTGAGCGAGTCGGTGGTGGAGCGGGTGAAGACGACCTGGTCGCCGGGGCGGCAGTCGAGGAACTCGGCGACCGTGACGCGGCTGTTCTCGAAGAGGTCGGTGGAGAGCTGGGAGAGGTACCCGGCGCCGCGGTGGACGCTGCCGTAGTAGGGGGCGTACGCGGCGACGTCGTCCCACACCCGCTGGAGGGCCGGCGCGCTGGCCGCGTAGTCGAGCGCCGCGTAGGTCACCTCGCCGCCGGTGACGAGCGGGACGGTGACGTCCCGGCCGAGCACGGGCAGCGGGGCGGCGCAGCAGGGATCGGCGGACTCGGCGGCGGTCTCGGCGGAAGCGGTCTCGACGAGGGCGGCGGTCTCGGCGGTGGCGACGGCGGCGTCAGGGCGTGCGGACATGGCGGTATCTCCCGGCGGGCGGTGCGGAATGGCTTCGGTGATCCCGTACGCGGCCGGAGACGGCGGGGTACGGGTGAGATGCCTCGGAAGAACACGGGTGCACAGGTGCACGGAGAGACTCAGGGGTACACGGGGTACGCGGAAGTGACCCTGATCCGATGATCCGAGGGTGAAGAAGGGGCGTACTCGCCCTATCGCATTCGCTTGCTCACGGAAAAAGCTCCTCGAGAGACCAGGACCCCTGGTGTTCGAGGGGTCCGCGCTTGCCGTAGACCTCGCTGCCTACGGCCTGGTCATCACCCGGGGCACCCCGCCACGGACGGAGGGTTGCCGGACAGCAAGCCGGGGCCAAAACGCTGTCACTCGTGACCTGTAGAGCATCCTGCCACATGATCGCCGAAGCGCAAGACCCCGGTCCGCATGCTGGACCGGGGTCGGGGGCGTACGACGCGCGCGGGGTCAGGCGTTGCTGGCGGCGACCCAGCGCTCCAGGGCCCGGCGGGCCTCGCCGGAGTCGATGGCCTCCGCGGCCCTCTCCATGCCGGCGCGGATCTGCTCCGCCAGGGTGCCCTCCCCCGGCGCGAGCGCGGTGAGCGCCGCCGCGGAGTTGAGCAGCACCGCGTCCCGTACCGGACCGGTCTCCCCCGCGAGCAGCCGGCGGGCCACATCTGCGTTGTAGGAGGCGTCCGCGCCGCGCAGCGCCTCCACGGGGACGAGGTCGATGCCGACGTCCCGGGGGTCGAAGGCCTCCTCCCGCACCGCGCCGTCGCGGACCACCCAGACCCGCGAGGTGGCGGTGGTGGTCAGCTCGTCGAGGCCGTCGTCGCCGCGGAAGACGAGCGCGGAGGAGCCGCGCTCGGCGAGCACCCCGGCGACGATGGGAGCCACCCGGGCGTCGGCGACACCGGTCGCCTGGGACCGGACGCGGGCCGGATTGGTGAGCGGACCGAGGAAGTTGAAGACGGTCCGGATGCCGAGCTCCTTGCGGGCCATCGCCACGTGGCGCAGCGCCGGGTGGAACTTCACGGCGAAGCAGAAGGTGATCCCGGCCTCCTCGGCGACCTCGACGACCCGCTTCGGGGTCAGGTCGAGGTTGACGCCGAGCTTCTCCAGGACGTCGGAGGCGCCGGAGGCGGAGGACGCGGCCCGGTTGCCGTGCTTGACGACCTTGGCGCCGGTGCCGGCCACGACGATCGCCGACATGGTGGAGATGTTGACGGTCTTGGCGCCGTCGCCGCCGGTACCGACGATGTCGACGGTGGCGCCGGGCACCTCGATCGTGTTCGCGTGCTCGTACATGGTGCGGACGAGGCCGGTGATCTCCTCGACGGTCTCGCCCTTGGCGCGCAGGGCCACGACGAAGCCGGCGATCTGGGCGTCGGTGGCCTCGCCGCGCAGGATCCGGTCCATGGCCCAGGCGGTGTCCTCCGCGCTCTGGTCGCGGCCGGACAGCAGACCGTCCAGGACGACGGGCCAGGAGCGGCCCGCCGACGTAGGTCCTCCAGCGGGGGTCGCAGCGCTCATGGCAGCTCCTGGTCAGTCCGTAACGGCTAGGGCTCCACCCTATCGACCCCCGGGGACGGCAAAGAGCCCCGTCCATCGAATGGACGGGGCTCTCACCGTGGCGACTTGTCGAAAGTCAGGAAGTCAGGTGATCAGTGGTGGCCGTGGCCGCTCTGGATCTCCTTGTACTCCTCGACGGTGGGCTTGGCGATCTGGCTGTCGTCGCCGTAGTAGCCCTTGTTGAGCTTGACCCGGAGCTTCTCCATGCGCCCGATCTTGCGCTCCACACCGTTCTCGTCGACGGCCGGCGGGAGCGCCGCCGCGTCGTACTGCTCGTGAGCGGTGAGGCGGTGCAGCTCGCCCTGGCTGAGCGGCTCGTGGATCTCGACGAACTCACCGTGCGGCAGGCGCTTGATGATGCCGGACTCGCGACCGTGCAGCACCTTGTCCTTGTCGCGGCGCTGGAGGCCGAGGCAGATCCGCTTGGTGACGACGAACGCGATGACCGGGCCGACGAAGAAGAAGATCCGCACGAACCAGGTGATCGAGTTCAGCGACAGGTGGAAGTGGGTCGCCCAGAGGTCGTTTCCACCACCCACGAGCATGATCATGTACGCGGTGATCCAGGCGACACCGAAGCCGGTGCGCGTCGGAGCGTTGCGCGGGCGCTGCGCGATGTGGTGCTCGCGCTTGTCGCCGGTGATCCACGACTCGATGAACGGGTAGACCGCGATCGCCGCGAGGACCGCCGGGAAGATCGCCAGCGGGATCATCACGCCCAGGACGAGCGTGTGGCCCCAGAGGTTGATCTCCCAGCCCGGCATGACACGGATCAGACCCTCGGCGAAGCCCATGTACCAGTCGGGCTGGGCGCCGGTGGACACCTGGTCCGGGCGGTACGGGCCGAGGGCCCAGATCGGGTTGATCGAGGCGATCGCCGCGATGACCGCGATGACACCGAAGACCAGGAAGAAGAAGCCTCCGGCCTTGGCCATGTAGACCGGCAGCAGCGGCATGCCCACGACGTTCTTGTTCGTGCGGCCGGGGCCGGCGAACTGCGTGTGCTTGTGGAAGAACACCAGGATGAGGTGGGCCACCACGAGGCCGAGCATGATGCCGGGCAGCAGCAGGACGTGGGCCGAGTAGAACCGGGCCACGAAGTCGCCGCCGGGGAACTCCCCGCCGAACAGGAACATCGACAGGTACGTGCCGATGACCGGGACGGACAGGATCGCGCCCTGCATGAAGCGGACACCGGTGCCGGAGAGCAGGTCGTCCGGGAGCGAGTAACCGGTGAAGCCGGTGAACATGCCCAGGAAGAACAGCAGGAAGCCGAACAGCCAGTTGATCTCACGCGGCTTGCGGAACGCGCCCGTGAAGAACACGCGCATCATGTGCACGAACATGCCGGCGAGGAAGATCAGCGCCGCCCAGTGGTGGATCTGCCGGATGAGCAGACCACCGCGGACCTCGAACGAGATGTGCATCGTCGAGTTGAACGCCTCGGACATCAGCTGTCCCTGGAGCGGGACGTACGGTCCGACGTACTCCACCTCGTTCATCGACGGGTGGAAGAACATCGTCAGATAGACGCCCGTCAGGATGATGATGAGGAAGCTGTAGAGGCAGATCTCACCCAGCATGAAGGACCAGTGGTCCGGGAAGATCTTCCGCATGTTGGACTTGGCCAGGGTGTAGATCCCCAGGCGTCCGTCGGCCCAGTCGGCGACCCGCTCACCTGCGGGTGCCTTCTTCGTATCGGTCACGGTGCTCATCCGCGCTCCCAGAAGGACGGACCGACGGGCTCGTCGAAGTCGCCGAGCGCCTCCAGGAAGCCCTTGTCGTTCACGCCGATCCGCAGCTGCGGGAGGGCGTGACCGGCCGGGCCGAAGATGACGCGGGCGCCGTCGGAGAGGTCGAAGGTGGACTGGTGGCACGGGCAGAGGACGTGGTGCGTCTGCTGCTCGTACAGGGAGATCGGGCAGCCCACGTGGGTGCAGATCTTCGAGAACGCGACGATGCCCTCGTGCGACCACTCGAGCTCGCGCTTGTCCTTGATGTCCTCCGGCTGGATCCGGACGATCATCAGGGCGGCCTTGGCGATCTCCACCTGGAAGTGGTGGTCGTGCTCCGAGAGGCCCTCGGGCATCGCGAAGGTCAGCGAACCGACCGCGACGTCCTCGGGACGCAGCGGCTCGTGCGTGTTCATGTTGATGAGCTGAAGACCCTTGGCCCACATCGTGGTCCGGAGCTTCTTCTCGGGCAGCGGGCCCATGTCACGCAGCAGCACGATGCCGGAGAGCGGAACGAGCGACAGCGCGCCGAACATCGTGTTGCGGATGAGCTTGCGACGGCCCATGCCCGACTCGGCGGCACCGGCCGCGAAGTCCGACATGACCTTCGCCTTGGTCTCGGCGTCGGCCGCGATCGGGTGACGCTCGTCCGCGATCTCGACGTCGGACATCAGGGTGCGGGCCCAGTGGACCGCGCCCGCGCCGATGAAGAAGAGCGCGAGACCCAGGGTCCAGCCCAGTGCGAAGTTGAGCGCGGACACCCGGCCGAAGGGCCAGATGTACACGATCTTGTCGACCGGGAAGATCACGTACGAGGCGATGAAGCCGATCGTGGCCAGCATCGACAGCGTGAACATGAACGCCACCGCGCGCTCGGACCGACGCGCGGCCCGCTCGTCGATGTCCTGGATGCGGGGCTTGTGGGGCGGAAGGCCCGGGTCGGCGAACGGGTCGTCGGCGACCTTCACCGCGCCGTGCGCGGTGTCCTGCCCTGCCGGCAGGTTCTCTTCTGGAATCTCTTGGCTACTCATGACTTCTTGGCCTTAGCGGTGTGGGCCGCGACCCAGATGGCAACTGCGATCAGCGCACCCAGGCCGAAGACCCAGGCGAACAGGCCCTCGGAGACGGGGCCGAGGCCACCGAGCGAGAGACCGCCCGGGCTGTCGGCCTTGTCGCCGTTGACGGCCTGGACGTACGCGATGATGTCCTTCTTCTCCTTCTCCGGCATGGTCGTGTCCGGGAAGGAGGGCATGTTCTGCGGGCCGGTCTGCATGGCCTCGTAGAGGTGCTTCGGGCTCACGCCTTCGAGGTTCGGGGCGTACTTGCCGTAGGTCAGCGCGCCACCCTCACCGGTGAAGTTGTGGCACTGGGCACAGTTGGTGCGGAACAGCTCGCCACCCTTGGCGATGTCGGCACCGTCAGGGCTGTACTGGCTTTCGGTCGGCGTGATCGGGCCGGCACCGAGAGAGGCGACGTACGCCGCGAGCTGATCGATCTCAGCCTGCGAGTAGATGACCTTCTTCTTCGGGACCTGGGCGCCCGGCTGCTGGGCCGGCATGCGACCCGTGCCGACCTGGAAGTCGACTGCGGCCGAACCGACGCCTACGAGGGACGGGCCGTCAGTGGTGCCCTGACCGCCGGTTCCGTGGCAGCTGGCGCAGCCGACGGAGTAGAGCTTCTTGCCCTCCTCGATGGCGAGGGACTGGGCGGTTTCATCGGCCTTCGCCGTGCCCGCGGGCGCGAACGCGGCGTACAGCCCCCCAGTGGCCGCCAGCGCGAGAAGTAGGACGACGACCGCCGCCAGCGGATGGCGTCGTCGTGCGGAGAGCTTTTTCACGGATTACCCCGGTGTCAGGATCTTCTGCGTCGATGCTTGCTGGATGTCTCGGTCCGCCGTGTCGGCGGCGCCGACTACTTGATCATGTAGATCGTGGCGAAGAGGCCGATCCAGACGACATCGACGAAGTGCCAGTAGTAGGACACGACGATGGCGGCGGTTGCCTGCTCGTGAGTGAACCTCTTGGCGGCGTACGTCCGGCCGAGGACCAGCAGGAAGGCGATGAGACCGCCCGTCACGTGCAGGCCGTGGAAGCCGGTGGTCAGGTAGAACACGGAGCCGTACGGGTCCGACGAGAGCGAGAGGCCCTCGTGCTTCACCAGCTCGGTGTACTCGAAGACCTGCCCGCCGATGAAGATCGAACCCATCACGAACGTGATGATGAACCACGACCGGAGCTTCTTCACGTCGCCCCGCTCCGCGGCGAAGACGCCGAGCTGGCAGGTGAGTGAGGAGAGCACCAGGATCGTGGTGTTGGTGGCCGAGAACGGGAAGTTCAAGGCATCTGCCTTTTCCGCCCAGTACTCGGCACCCATCACCGATCGAAGGGTGAAGTACATCGCGAAGAGGGCCGCGAAGAACATCAGCTCGGAGCTCAACCAGATGATGGTTCCGACGCTGGTGAGGTTCGGTCGATTGACCGACGGGTGCGCGTGCCCTGTTTCTACTGTCGTTACTGTCGCCACGACCGACATTATGTCGGTCGCTTATCCCGCCCTCACTCCGGGGGGTGCCGTTCGGAGTGTCAGAGGGGTGTGTCCAGCCCGAACGGCCCAGTGCGCGGGCCCCCGGGCACCCTTCGAACAGGTGTTGAACGGGTGTTGACGGGGTGTGGACCGGAGTAGCATCCGCGCATCGGTCGACGACGACCCACCCGCCTTCCCAGCCGGAGGAACGATGCAGTCGAGTGCCACGGTCCTGGTCTACAGCGACGACGCGAACACCCGCGAGCAGGTACGGCTGGCGGCCGGGCGCAGGCCCGCGTCGGACGTCCCCCCGGTGGAGTACGTGGAGTGCGCGACGCTGCCGGCGGTGCTGAAGCGCCTGGACGAGGGCGGCATCGACGTGTGCGTCCTGGACGGCGAGGCGGTGCCCGCGGGCGGCATGGGCGTCTGCCGGCAGATCAAGGACGAGGTCTTCCACTGCCCGCCGGTGCTGCTGCTCATCGGCCGCCCGCAGGACGCCTGGCTGGCCACCTGGAGCCGCGCGGACGCCGCGGTCACCCTTCCGGTGGAACCGGTCGAGTTCGCGGCGTCCCTGGCCTCCCTGATCCGCTCGCGCCTGTCGATCGACGCCTGAGCTGATCAGATCGAGGGCCTGAGGCGGGCCTTCTCCGTGGGGGCCACCGGGTTGCCGGCGGCCTCCACCAGGGCGCTGCCCTCACGCCACTTGGCCCACGTCAGGTTCCAGTCGCCGAAGCCGTTGCCGAAGGTGTCCATCGTGTCGCCGTAGCTGTTGACGACGCGGACGATGTCGCCGGGGCGGACGGTCTCGTAGAACCAGGCCGCGTTCCCCGTCGACATGCCGACACAGCCGTGGCTGACGTTCGCCACGCCCTGCGAGCCGACCGACCAGGGCGCGGCGTGGACGTACTCACCGCTCCAGGTGACCCGGGTGGCGTAGTAGACCGGCAGGTCGTACGACTCCGAGCTGCCCTCGGCGATGCCGATGCTGGTGCCCCGCATCCGGACGTAGTACTCCTTGCCGAGCACCACTTTGATGCCGTTTCGGGTGGAGAAGCCCGGCTTGCCGGTGGTCACCGGAATGGTATTGATCACTTCTCCGTTGCGCCGCACGGTCATGTAGTGCGACCCGGCGTCCGCGACGGCCTCGATCCGGTCGCCGATCGTGAGCTTCAGCGGCTTGGACGCGCCGCCGTAGAGCTTGTCGCCGACCTTCAGGCCGTCCAGGTTGCCTGTGACCGTGACGCTCGCGCCGGCCGGCCAGTACTCCTTCGGGCGGAAGTGCAGCTTCTTGTCGTCCACCCAGTACCAGGTGCCCTCGACGGCCGGCGTGGAGCGGACCTTGAGCGCCCGTTCGACGACGGCGCGGGCCTTGCGGTCCTTGACGGGGAGGCTGAGGTCGGCCGTGATGGGCTGTCCGACGCCGTACGTGCCCGCCTCCGGGCCGAAGGTCGCGGTCAGCGCCCGTTTGGCCGTGGCCGTCTCGAAGGAGAACGTACGGGCGCCTGGGGCGCCGTCCTCGTCCTCGGTGGAGACGCGGACCGTGTAGCGGGCGCCGGCCGCCAGGGCGGCCGTGGAGCGCCAGCGCTGCCCGTCCGCGGTGAGTTCGCCCGCCAGGTGGCGGCCGGAGGCGTCGACGGCGGTGACGTCGGTGATCCTGCCGTCCTCGCCCTTGGCGGTGATCTCCAGGGGCTTCTCGGGATCCGCCTTGGCGCCGTCCGAGGGGGCGCTGACCGCGAGCTGGTCCGCCGCGTCATACGCCCTCGCCGACAGCGGGTGGCCGTCGGAGCCCCCGCACGCCGAGGCGGCTGCGGTGACGGTGACGGCCAGAAGAGTGCAACTCAGAACAGTCCGAATGCGCGGCGTGTCGTTCATGACTTCACGCTAAGGACAATCCTCGCTCCCAGCGCGTCGAGTGCTGCAAAAGAGGGGCCCGGACACTTCGGTGACGAAG
>NZ_JBHTSA010000129.1:0-22264 GCF_042795405.1 Streptomyces sp. NPDC056480
TTGGACACACGAGACACTGGATCCTAAGGATTCGAGGACGGACATCTCGTGGTCATGAAGAACTATCCGCCGGAGTTCAAGGTGGACGCGGTCGCGCTGTACCAGTCGCGGCCCGGAGCGGCGATCAGGCAGATCGCCGCGGATCTGGGGATCAATCCCGAGACGCTGCGCAACTGGATCCGGGCGGCCGGCGCGAGCCGTCCCCGTGGTCACCGCGCGGAGGAACCGGCCCGGCCACCGGTGCCGCTGGAGGCGGAGAACGCCGCTTTGCGCGAGAAGGTCCGTGAGCTGGAGGAAGAACGCGAGCTCCTGCGGAAGGCGGCGAAGTATTTCGCCGGGGAGACGCGCTGGTGAACCGCTTCCAGTCCGCCGCCGACCACCAGCGCCGCTACGGCGTGAAGCGGCTGTGCACCATCCTCAATATCGCCCGCTCCAGCTTCTGCCACTGGCGCGCGACAGCCGCTGACCGGGCCGCCCGCCAGGCGGCCGACGCCCGCCTCGCAGCCCGGATACGGGCCGTGCACCAGGAGCCGGATGGCACCTACGGCGTGCCCAGGATCACCGCCGAGCTCCGCGCGGACGGCGAGCATGTCAACCACAAGCGGACCGCCCGCGTGATGCGAAGCATCAATCCGCAAGGAGTGCGGCTGCGCCGCAGACACCGCACCACGATCCCGGACGCAGCGGCCGCGAAGACCCCCGACCTGATCAAACGGGACTTCACGGCCGATACGGTGAACAGCAAGTACGTCGGTGACATCATGTATCTCTCTTTGGAAGGAGGGACGTTCTTGTATCTGGCCAGACACCCTCCACAAGGTCCTCGACGTCCTGGACTCCCTTCGCGCCCATGACCGCACGGTTGGCGTCATCAGCCACATCCTCGAACTGCGCCGCCGCATCCCTCATCGCCTCCACGTCCGCAAAGGCCCCACCGGATCCACCTCGCCCACCTGACCGAAACAGCCGAATAGCCCACGGACCCCCACCGGAAGACCACTCCGGCCACATCACTCCGGGGTGTCTCGTGCTGTGCCGCACACAGCACGAGACACCCCGATCGAGTTAAAGGAAGGGGTAAACAAAAGGCTAAAGAGGGTGTTAGTGTCCGGAGTATGGGGACGAGTGAGGAAGAACTGTTCGCGTCGGTCGACGCGCTGCTGGACGAAGGGCCGCAGCTCCCGCTTCCCGCAGAGCGCGCCCGGCTCCGCGAAGCCGCCGGCATCACCCAGGCACGCCTGGCGGCCGCACTGAAGACGTCGACGCAGAGCGTCAAGAACTGGGAGAACGGCCGCTCCGAACCCAAGGAGCCGCGCCTGTCGGCGTACCAGCGACTGTTGAACGGCTGGGCAGCGAAACACCCCACGCACGGCACCCCTCCCACCCCAGCCACCACCGCTCTACCCCAGCCCGAGGCCCCACACCGGCCCACCGCCGCGGCTGTCCACCCGCCGCACACCACACAAGACACGCACCCCGCGCCGGACAACGAACAACCCGCTCCCGCTTTCATGCCCAGCCATGGCTCCGGCGTCATGCCGACAACAGCGGCATCTCAACGGCACGCCCACAAGCCCGCCCCAGCCGCGCTCGACTCGCGGTTCCCGCATGGCCCGCTGGCCGTCCTGGACGCAGACGGGACCGCCTACGGCGTCGACGGCATCGTGCTGGACTGCCCGGCCACCACGATCGTGGAACTAGTGGAGTGGACCCTGCGCGAGTCCGGCCTCGGCGCGCCGAAGCTGCACCGCTACGGCAAGGACTCCGACCCCTTGATCGTCCTGACGGCAGCCGCGGCCGCAAAGTTCGCGCTGCCCGAACGCTTGGAGGACCGGCGCGGCCTGCGTCTTGCGGAGGACCACCCGGTCGTCAAGCAGGTACTGAAGGTGAAGTGGGAACTCACCCAGCGCGGGTTCGGCCCCTGGGCCCGGATCTACCGCAAGACCCAGGGACGCGACCGGCAGTGCGTCCAGCTCGCGATCCTCTGCTGGGACGCCCTTGACTCCCGTTCCTGGCCCGGCGTCAGTGAGGCGGAAATGGAGCCGGCCGACATCGCCCGCGTCCTGGGCATCTACGCCCAGCGAGTCATCACCCCCCGCGGCTCCACCGCCGTCTCCGGCCTGGAGCTGATGACCGCGCTGCGCCCGCCGACCCGACCGGTACGCGACGAAGAGACCGGCAACTGGGTCTCGGGCCACAACGCCGGTTCGCTGGGTACCGAGCCGGTGGCCCCGGCCCCGCCGGAGGCCCGCCCCGAGCACCCCGTGGTCGCCGGCTCCGGCTGGGAAGGCGGCTTCCTCAATGAGGAGGCGTACCAGTGGGTGCGCGACGTCGACCTGCTCACCGGGCAGGAGGCGGCGCTCCCGTTCGCGGTGGGCCTGGACCTGAACACCGCGTTCCTCGCAGCCGCCGCAAGGCTGATGGCCGGCCTGTCAGAGCCGGAGCACTTCGTGCGCCCGAAGTTCTACCCGAAAGTCCCCGGCTCCTGGCTGGTCGACTTCTCGCACATCGAACTGGACCCGCGTCTGCCCAGCCCGTTCACGCCGGACGGCACCCGCCCGACCGGCCCGGCCTGGTACCAGACGCACACCGTCGCCTACGCCCAGGAACTCGGCTACAACGTCGAGATCCTGGAGGCGTACCTGCGCCGCGAGACCGGCGCGTACCTGGACCCGTGGCACGACCGGCTCAAGACCGCCTACGTCGAGACCCTGGCCGACCTCGGTGTCACCAAGGACCTGTCGGATGCCGAGTTCCTGGCGGCGATGGAGGTCCACAAGCAGACCGACCCGGCGATGGCGGCCGTCCTCGCGGCGATCAAGGGCACGGTCAAGGGCGGCATCGGCAAGCTGTTCGAAGGCCCGCAGGGCAAGGGCTACCGGGACGGCGAGGAGTGGCCGGCGATGAAGCGCCCGACCTGGGCGCCCTGGATCCGCAACGCCGTCATCTCCAAGGCGCGGGTCAACATGCACCGCAAGCTGCTCAACATGGCGAAGATGACGGGCATGTTCCCGCTCGCGGTGCTCTCGGACTGTGTCGTCTACCCCTCGCCGAGCCAAAGCCCGCTGGACTTCCTGCCCTACGCGGAGTCCGGCAAGCCGATCCCTGGTGCTTTCCGCCTCGGGCCCACCCCCGGGCTGGCGAAGCTGGAGGGCGTCCAGGACATGGCGTGGGCGGTCGACCTGATGGAACAGGGCTACAACCCTGCCCGTCACATCAAGGGCGGCGGCCACGACGCCGTCCTCGACGACGGCGAGTAAGACCGTGAACGCCACGTACGCCGCCGCCCCATCCGCGCCGCGGCTGGAGGCCGACGCGGAACGGCAACGGACGCTGGATCGCCTAGAGACCCGCAGGGAAGCCCTCCGGCTCGCCCCGCGCGCCCACCGGGCCCCACCCCGCCGGCCCCTGCGGCGGCACGACCTGCGCGGGACCTGGTTCCGACTCGTCGGCCCCGACGGCCAGGCCCCCACCCACACCACTCTCGAAAGGAGCTGACCGGTGGCCGGAGAGATCGAGGACGCCATCGAGCGGGCGGAGCGCGAGCACTTCACCCAAGCCCCGCCCAAGACCCTGAAAAGCCAGATCAACTACCTGATGCGCCAGTTGGGCAGCGCCAAGGCCGTCGCGGCCGAGCTCGGCATCACCGCGGACTCCGTCAACCGCTACCGGCGCGGCGCCCGCAAACACCCACCCCGGCACATCCAGAACCGGATCGACGCCGCCGTCCGCTCTCGGTGGCAGCCCCTCGTCCTCAAACGCCGCCGGCGCAAGGCCGCGAGCAGCGGCGGAATCACCGTGGAGACGCGGGCCCGGTTCGGCTACCGCGCGCCGGTCGGCGCGACGGACGACGGGCGGTTCCGGCGTCTGACCGTGCACCTCCCCGCGGGCTACGCCCGGCGCCTGTTCGACGCCCGCGACCAGGGCGCGGACGATCAGCACCTGCGCGACATCGTGGCACAAGGGCTGCAAGAGGTGTACTTCAAAGATGGCGGACACCGCGCCGCCGATCTCGAAGTGGCCCTCAACGACATCGACTACTTCGACGTTTCCTACTGACGCCCCGCCTCTGCCACCAAGGCCTGAGTTCATGCGCCGGCGCACGACGGGGGAGCAGCAGCAGCCGGCCGGCGCCCGAGCCCGAGGCGACACCAGCCCCAGCCTCGGACGTGGCCAGAGACCTCGCGCAGGCAGTGCCGAAAGCCTCACACCCGCCTCGATTGCCCCGCCCGGCCCTCCCGCTGCCCCTGGGCTACCTACCGAACGGTCGATGCCCTCGAGGCACCCCGGCCACCAGGCGCGCTGCAAGAATGGCAAGCACGCCCCCTGACACCCACGCGCGCCCGGCGGGCACTCGAGCGACTTGCCGCTGAGCCCGCCCCGAGCGGGCGGGCACCGGCGCGGCGCTAAAGCGGCAGGACAGCCTGAGTCTGTTTGGCAGCGGTCTTCTGCGCGGTGAGGAAGTCCTTGACGGCCGGCCGACTCAACAACAACGTCACGGTCCGCGGCTTAGGCCGATGCCCGCCGGTGAGCTCGGTCAGAAAGTCCGTGGTGACGATGCGCCGTGCCGGCGCGTCGTGCACATCGTCGAGGACGTGCCTCTCCAGCAGCCGGGCCGCAGTCTCATCCAAGGTGTCCTCGACCGCCCTGTATGCAGCGACGGAATCCTGCTGAATGCCCTGCTGAGCACGGGCGAGCGCCTGCCGGAGCAGACGGTGGTGAAGCCAGTCGCCGTCGCCACCGGGGGCCGGGAACGCCTCGGCGGCAGCCTCACTGCGTTGACCATGGCTCCCGGCCGAGATGACAGCGGGCATCTTCTGCAGCAGGCCGGCGATCCGCTCCACCTCGAGTGGATCCGGCCCGTCCAGCCGAAGCTCCGGTTCTGGCCGCGCCTGGTCGATGTCGTCGCTCAGAACCTCCCATCGCCCACGTAGGTCGACAGCCCAGGACGCAGACACCTCCCACTCGTGCACCACACCCTCTACGACAAAAGCGATCCGTACCGCTTCCACGTCGCCGTCATGGCGTCGTGCGGCCGTGAGCAACGTGTCTGCTCGTTGCCGCAGCGCGACCGGCACATCGCTGCGAGCCACAAGAGCCGGATCGCCCTCGCTCTCCTCCCCGTCTTTGGCCAGGAGGACGAATTCGTCCGCATCAAGATGGTCGAGATCCCAGTACAGAACGCGGGCCCCGCAGGCCGAGGCCAGTTGGGCAACGCCATCAGCTTCGTAGTCGCCCTCACCAAGGGCCGCCCGCAGACCCGTCACACCACCCACCGAAGCCGAGATCAGCTGCAGCCCGTGCCGCGTGGCTAACTCGGACAGCGCATCGACAACTTTGCGCAGGTCGGAAGCACCCATGAAACAACCCCCAGCATGCCGTGATCAACTTGGCGCCGACCGTAGCCCGTGCCGACTCCGCCACGGAGCAGCTTGCGTAAATCGCCATCGGCCAACGGCAGCCTGCGGGATCATGAGAGTCCTGTCGCAAACCACAGAAACGATCCGCCACCCAACCGGCACGGCCTCCCTCGTCAGGCAGGGTGCGGGATGGCCTGAGCAGGCGAAGACCTGTGGATGCTGCGAGGAACGGACTGGCGGTGGCGGCAGCCGCCCTGATCGCAGCACCGGCTGCGACCCTCGGCCCTCTTGCCCAGCAACGCAGGAAGGAGCGCGCAGACAACCACCAGAGGCCGGAGGACGCGCAATCACCGGCGTGTGGCGGTCGGACTGTTGGCGCGCCCCCTTGGTGAGCCCGGCAGGCTTAAACAGGCCCTTGCGTACGTGCGTTCGAGCAGGCAGGGTTCCTGATTCTGAACACGTCACGAGCCCACTTCGACAGGAAGCGAGCGAAGACGCCATGCCCCAACAGCGGCAGCCCGTCCAGTCTGCTGATCGCCGTCGAGCACTTGGCCCGCGTGCAGGACCGCTTCGACACCCAGGAGCCCGACCCGACCGGCACGTCAGCCGACGACGACGGAGAGAACCGCGACGGCCTGAACCACCCCGAGGCGTAGCAGCGCCCCGGCGTTCGTGGTCCAGCCCCTGGAACGCGGCGTGGTGTGGCGGGTTGACGGGATGAGCATGGCCACCGAACCGGCCATCTCCCAGACCGGCAGCATCGACCGCAACCCGCAGCTCCCCGCCGGCTGGTGGACGGAACTCCGCAGCGCCCTGGAGGCTTTGGCCGGGCACACCACGGAGCGGGTCTGCGTCCGACAGGCGCACCTCACCGCCCGGATCGGGGAATCGTACGGCGACATCGTGGACACGACCGTCACCGACTGGGCGTGCGCGCACGGGGACATCGGCTGGGCGAACCTCACCGGCCCGGAGCTGACGGTACTGGACTGGGAGAGCTGGGGTACCGTTATCTAGATGTGTATTTGACCGCTGAGGGACATGAGTTCAGTACTCACTCTTCCGTGTGCCTTATGGCTATCCGATAGGTCATAGGGACGTTTGGCTCGTTGGGCCATCCGTGAAGTTCCATGCGGAGAAGGTGACGCTCCCCGGTGCCGTGCTCGCGGTGGCCTGGGTCGTGGTGGACGAGCTGTACCGGATGCACGTCGAGGCGACGACGTACCTGGAGAGCGTTCGCGGTCGGCACTGCTCGGTGAACACTCAGCGGGTGTACGCCAGCCGCGTCTCACTGTACCTGACGTGGTGCGACGAGCGAGGGCTCGACTGGTCGTCCCCGGGCTTCGAGAACCTCCTACGGTTCCGGGACTGGCTGATCAGCGAGCCCCTGCCTCCCCGGGGGAAGCAGCCCCCGGGGCACCACCGCTTCCGTCTGGACGGTAGCGGGGACGCTGTCTTGGGCACGATGACCGAGTTCCTGTGTTTCGGAGTCAGGCACGGTTGGACCACCGCAGAGCTCGCTATGACGCTCTCGCGGCCGAAGCATCTGAAGTTCCTCGCGCCTGGCCAAAGCGCTGGTGAAGGCGGACAGTTCCGCGAAATCCAGGCCCGGACCTTGAAGCTCAAGGGCGACGACCCGGGAATCGAGTTCTTCACCGCCGAGCAGGTGGATTTGATGATCCGTCTCGCCCGGAACGCTCGTGACCGGTTCCTGATCGTCCTGATGCGAGCCACAGGCATGCGGATCGGCGAGACTCTCGGCCTGCGCCGCGAGGACCTGCACCTGCTGCCCGACTCTCGGGCCTTGGACTGCTTCCACAGCGGCCCGCACATCCATGTCCGTCGCCGTGAGGACAACGCCAACAATGCCCTCGCGAAGTCCCGCAAGGGGCGGGTAATTCCGGTCGAGTCCGAGGTCATCGACTTCTACAGGGACTATCAGTGGGAGCGTGAACAGGTCCCGCAGGCCGCCGCATGCGACATGGTCTTCGTGAACCTCTTCCGGGCCCCGCTTGGCCGCGCCATGAGCTATCCGAACGCTAAGCAGCTCTTCGACCGGCTCGCCAAGTGGGCGGAGATCATCGCCCGGCCGCACATGATGCGGCACACTGCGGCCACCGAATGGCTCGAGGCCGGCGTCCCCGACGACGTGGTCTCTGACCTGTTGGGACATCTCTCGCCGCAGTCGCTCAGACCCTACAAGCACGTCAAGGACCGGCGGAAGCGCGAGGCGGTCGAGCGTGTTGCGGCGGCACGGCGATGACCGCGGTGACGACGGCGACCGCCGTCCAGCTGGCCGGACCGTCCCCGTTCGCCGTCGACTGGACCGGCTGGCAGAAGTGGCTGCGCGAGCGGGTCGATCCCCACTGGAGGCCGGGCGAGTGGGAGGAACAGTGGTGGCTGTTCACCGGTGATGCAGACAACCCCCGCACCTCGATCTGGAAGTGCCAGACGCCGCAGTGTGACCTCGGGATCTACTTCCGCCGGGGCCGCTGCTATGGCTGCGAGAAGGACCGAAAAGCGGCCGCGGTGGCTTGGGAAGAATTCGACCAGCTGCCCTGGAAGGCGAGACAACTACGCGACGGTGTTGACCCGGAGGACTGCCTTGTCACCCGGGACGGCACGCGATGTGGACGTGTCGGCCACTGCCAGGGGCTGTGCTTGGGCCATTACAGCACCTGGGCCAGACTGCGGCGAAATCCCGGAGGAGAGAGCTTCCCTGAAGCCGCCCAGTGGGCTGTCCTGGGCACTCTGAGGCCCTTTCCGGTCCCGGATGAGTGCTCGGTGGGCGGCTGCCAGAGCAAGGCCATGCACGAGAACACCGTGCTCTGTGTCTACCACCTGCGGAGGTGGAAGGTTGACGAGCGACGGTTTGGCCGCGCTACATCTGAGGCACTGGCCTGGGCTGCCCGGCAGGCGCCGGTGCTGACCGCGTACCGGTTCTCGCTGACTGGACTGTCGCCGCTACTACGGCTGGAGATCGCCTACGGGCTGCAGCGGCGCGACGAGATGGAGAGCCCGCTGGACCCACGGTCCTTGCGGCAGATTGTGCCGGTCATCGCCCAGCACGACTCGAGCCTGGTGATGCGCAACGATCAGTTGGCCGGGCAGTTTTCCAAGCAGCTGAACCCGCACGCCGTCTTCCGGCAGATCTCTTGGTCGGTCCGCCACGGATACTCCGAGTTCTCCGGAACCAGCCCTTGGGGCGAGGACCGCCTGGACCTCCGGGCCGTGGGACTGAGGTCGAGCAGCCGCACCGGGCGACGGCGGCAAGCCGGGGTTGCCGACCTGTCGGTGATCCCGCAGCCATGGCTGCGGGACCTGCTGCGGAAGCGGACCGAGGCCGAGCGGCCCGACAGCAACAAATTCGGACGCTGGCTGAGAGCCGCCACCCTGGCCGGCAAGGGCATGAACCGCATGCCAGGTGGCGGCCGCGAAATGGCCAACCTGGACTTCGCGCACATGCAGGCTGCCTTCGACGAGATCGCTTCCGACCGGCGCCGCGACGGAAAACTGTGCACGTCCAGCTTCCGCAGCGACGAACTGGGCTGCTTCTTCGGCTTGTTGGACTTCGCCCGGTTCGCCCAACTCCTCGACGACGCCCCAGGCAGCTTTGCGCGTCACTCCTCGCACCGCATCCCGAAAGAGGACAGCAACGAGGAGGAGCTCGGCAAGGCTATCCCCGAGCCGGTCATCGCCCAACTGGACCTCGCTCTGGATTCGATCTCCGTCGGGATCACCTACGGAGACTTGTCCGCTGACGAGATCCAAGAGATGTTCCAGACCCTCTACGTGGTGCTAAGGGACTGCGGGCGCCGACCGCTGGAAGTGGTCTCGCTACCGCGGCACTGCCTCGAACACGACGGTGACGACGTCGCGCTGATCTGGGACAACCACAAGGGCCACCGCCTGCGCCGGCGGCTCCCGCTCGGCCAGGAGACGGTCACGAGGATCAAGGCGTGGCAGCAGATCCGCGACCGGATCGCGGCGCCGGAGCACAGCGACGCCTACCTCTTCCCCGCGATCTCACGCTATAGCGGCACCGCCCACATGAACTCGGTATCGCTGAGCACAGCCATCCGCAACTGGGTGGATGCACTTCCCGAACTGCACGGCGAGGTGATCGGCAAGGACGGCGGGCTGCTGCCGTTCGACCGGTCCCTGATCTTTCCCTACGCGTTCCGGCACTCCTTTGCCCAGCGATATGCGGATGCTGACACGCCCCTGACATCCTTCAATCGCTTATGGATCACGATGATCCAAAGACAACGATGGGCTACTACCGCGTCACGCTGGAGCGGAAGCGGAATGCCGTGAAGAAGCTCAGCGCGCTCGTCACCGACCGGCACGGGACCCGGAAGCCGTGCTCGCCGGAAGCCTACGAGCACCGATCGGTCACCGTCCCCTTCGGCGGCTGCACGGAGCCGTCCAACGTCAAAGCGGGTGGGCACTCATGCCCGCTGCGATTCCAGTGCGCTGGCTGCGGTTTCTACCGCCCTGACCCGTCCTACCTGCCGGCGATCGAGGACCAGATCAACAGCTTGCGGGCTGACCGTGAGACCGCTCTGGCCATGGGCGCCGCCGACTACGTGATCGCCAACCTGACCGCGGAGATCGCCTCTTTCCGGAGTGTCGCGGCGAACATGCGTCATGAGCTGGCCGCCCTCCCGGAGGAGGAGCGAGCGGAAGTTGAGGAGGCCGCAGCGGTCCTTCGGCAGGTCAGATCCGGGAGCACGCGACCTCTGCTGCCGTTGTCCGTACTGCGGAAGCAGGCCCCATGACGGCGCCCCGGACATCCGCTCAGGTCCTGGCTGAGGCCCGTCAAGCCGACAGCCGACGCAAGCGGGAAAGTGTCCTCACGGCGCTGCAGAACGTGGCCGCGGAGGGTGATCACATCACCTTCGCCGCAGTCGCGCGAGCGGCCGGAGTGTCCACCTGGCTCGTCTATGCCAAGGGAGTGCGCGAGCACGTCCAGGAGGCGATCGACCGCCAAGACCGCCAGCCTGCGAAAGCACCGCGGACGGATCGACAGGCCAGTTCGGCGAGCCTGAGAACCGACCTTGCTCTGGCCCGGGAAGAGGTCACCGCGCTGAGAGGTGAACGCGATCGACTGCGTGAGGCCGTGCGGCAGAACCTCGGCCAGCAACTGGACCAGGTCAGCAATCGGCAGTTGAACGACCGCATCACCGAGCTGACGGAACATGTCCGAACACTGGAGCAGTCAGAAGCCCTGGCCCGCACCGAGTCCAGTCAGCTAGCGGCGCGCGTCGCCGAGTTGGAAGAAGAGCTCGCGGGAGCCCGCACCAGCCTGAGGCGGATGATCAAGCAGCAGGGGCCACACGCTCAGCAATGACCGCCACAGACTCCGAGCAGCTCGGGATGCCGGGCCCACGTCGCTCACGTCCCTCACCCTATGCACTCACTGCGAGCAGGGAAGATGAGATCCACATCTAGATAAGTACCGCGCCCGTCGGCTACGACGCGGCCTGCCTGTGCTCGGCATCGCTGCCGATCTTGGATTTGCCGGCCAAGCGCACCTGTGCCGGACTGTGCGCCAGCCCGTGGGCCATACACCGACAGCTCTCCTGCAGCCGCTTGTGCCTGCAATCGAAGTTACTGACCCCCACAACTGCCCAGGTGGCGGCGTGTGAAGAGGCACCGCGTAGACGAGACAGCCGATTGCTTCCCGGGCTTGGAGGGCTCGGATCCACCAGCTGTTGAACCGGATCGACTGGGACGCGGAGGAGGTCCTGGACGATGTTCGTGAGTATGTCGTGGAGCATCTCGGCGACCGGGAGGCGGTGCTGATCGCCGACGCCACCGGTTTCCTGAAGAAGGGTGTGAGGTCGGCCGGGGTTCAACGGCAGTACTCGGGAACGGCGGGGTGGACGGAGAACTCGCAGGTCGGAGTATTCCTCGCCTATGCGGCTCCGCTGGGTCGGACGCTGATCGACCGCCGCCTCTACCTGTCGGCGTCCTGGACGGACGACCGTGAACGGTGCCGGCGGGCCGGCATCGACGACACGGTTGCTTTCGAGACCAAGGTCGCGATGGCCAGGGCAATGGTCCGCCGCGCCATCGAGTTCGGGTGGGTGACCGCGGACGCCGGCTACGGCTACTCGAAAAGCTGGCGGACCGAGCACGAGCAGGCTGATGTCTTCCATGTCATGGCCACCACCCGGCACGACACCGTCGTCACCCGCTGGGCCATCGACCATCCCGTCCACGACCTGTTCCACGACCTGCCGAGGCAGAAGTGGAAGCGCCGCTCGTGCGGCAACGGGGCCCACGGGCCACGGGTCTTCGACTGGGCGCGGGTCGAGGTCAGGCCCTGGCACCGGGAAGACCGGCGGCACTGGGTGATCGCCCGCCGCAGCGTGAGCCGGCCCCAGGAGATCTCGTACTACATCGCCTACTGCCCCGCCGACGCCACCCTCGACCAGCTGATCCGCGTCGCAGGCAGCCGATGGGCCGTCGAGGAATGCTTCCAGACCGCGAAACAGGAATGCGGCCTGGACGACTACCAGGTCCGCCGCTACCCCGGCTGGCACCGGCACATGACGCTGGCCATGGCCGCCCACGCCTGCCTCACCGTCCTGCGAGCCCGCGAACTCGGCACGGAGAAAGCAGAAACGGATCCTCCGGCCTCGTCCCCCTCAGCCTTCCCGAGCTCAGACGCCTGATCCACCGCCTCACCCACCGCCACCCAGCGGTAGGGAGACATGGGTAACGAATGCTCGGGTCATGGCCTGTACGACGTCAGAGCATGGGTGGGTCGGTATCTCGGCCAGTTATGTGAGCACGATTCTTTCACCCGAGCGTGGAGGTGCCAGCATGAACGATTACACATACTTGCGCACATGCTCCGGAATGAAAGGCGATCTCTGCACGGCAAAGTAATATCCCTCGCAACACCTTCGGGGATCCCGAATAACACATAGACACCCAAGATCGGAACGGAGCCTAAAACATGAGCGTCCAGTTACTTCAGATGCTTTCCGCGGAGAACACCTCGGATCTTGCAGCATGCAATGGCAGCGCAGGTGCAGGCTGTACCGATTGGACCTGCACCAATGGCACCATCTGCGTGACAACATGCAGCCAGCAGCTGTCAGATTTCTGCGACAATTCGCACTGTATGAGCGGAACTCGCCCCTGACGCGCCAGACGCGGTCACCCAACGCGCTTAGCTTGAGTTTTAAGGTTTCCCCTTGGCTGTCAGGCCGAGGGGTTGTCCTTTTTCTGGGGTTTCTTGCCGATGGGGTGGCGGGGTGCGGGGCCGCTGGTGCGGCCTGGTGGGCGGCCGGGCCCGGGCCGGGAGGCTTTCGGCGGTTTTGCGGTTGTGTCGAGGATCCGCCGGATGCGGGGATAGCTTCGGCGGACCCGGCCTGGGGTGATCCGGTCCGGGGGCAGGGGTTTCTCCCAGGGTCTGCGGAGATCGTCGACGAGAAGGCGGGCGGGACGGAGTTGGGTGTGGACGGCCAGGATCAGCCAGACCCACCGGTCGGCCTGGGCGGGGTGACGCAGCCGGGGGCGGGTCAGGCCGGGCGTCTGTTTGAGGAAGCGGAAGGTGTGCTCGAGATCGAACCGGCGGAGGAAGATGCGCCACAGGCGGTCGACGTCATGAGCGCCGGCGTCGGGGTCGCTGTGCCACAGCCACAGCGGCCTGGGATCACGGCTGCCCGGCAGGTACTCGACCGCCAGGTGGACCAGTGTCCCTTCTGTGATGGGGAGTTCACCCTCGTGGGTGGTCCACGGGCCGCGGTGTTCCAGCTTCGGGTGCAGGTGGCCCCAGCAGCGGGCGATGACCGCGCCGAACCGGTCGTGGACGCCGGCGGACTCCTGGGCCGGGGCGGTGTGGGTGGCCGGTTCGGTGAGGCGGCTGCCGGCCCTTGGTGGGGCCGCGGCGTCGCCCTGCCGGGTGATGCGTGACCCGGTCGGCGCGGATCCGTCCGAGCAGCCGTACCGGTTCCTCGCGCAGCAGCCAGGACAGGCGCACGATGTCGTAGCCGGAGTCGAGCACGAACAGCACCTGGGGGTCGCCCTCGCACCACTGCCCGGCCTCACACAGGCGCCTCAGCAGGTCCCGGATCTGGGTGGCGGTGACCTCGGTGGGGTCGTCGTCCGGCGGACGGCCGGGGTGTTCGCACCGGGCTATATCGGTGAACTGGCCCGGATCGTGCCGTTTGAGTTGGTCGATGCGGTGCTGGCGGAGACCGGCCTCGAACCAGCCGATGAAGTACCTGGCGACGGCCACGCTGGAGAAGTGGCCGAACGGCTGGATGGTCACCGACTACACCCCGGAAGGGGCGCGCACGTGCTGAGGCGCGCGGCGGCAGCTGGGGGCGTGTTCCTGGCGGCCGTCCTCGTCCCGGCCGCGCACGCCGACGGTCCCGGCGGCGGCGTGTGCGAGGGCGGCGACATGGAAGTGACCGTGTGCGCCGAGGACGGGACGATCTCCGGCGGCCCCTCCGGCTCGACCACCCCGGCCGGCACGGGCAAGGGCTCTTCGAGCGGCGGGTCCTCGGCGCCGTGCACATACGAGAAGGTCGAACCGCAGCCCCCGGGCGGAGAACCTGGCGTGGGAGGGCAAGACCCCGGCAGACGGCGCGGTCTACCGGGTGAACTGCCCAGACTCCGGCCGGATTGGCGTCATGTTCATCCCGTCCGGCGGCGGCGCGCCCGCGCCCCGGCCGGGGTCCCGCTCGGCACCCAACGTGGTGCCGAAGACTATCCGGCCGAAACCTCAACGCCTCACAGTCCGTGCGCGAGTACCTCGAAGGCGGCGCCTGGCCAGATCCAACGGGGTGCCCACCACACACTGAACTCGTGAAGCGGGCGCAGGTTTCGGTCCCTGTCGCTATTTTGGGGGTAGCGGCTTCTCGATCATGGTGAGAGCGGGATGCGGCTTCGTAGGAGATCGAAGTTGGCGCGGCCGTACATCCGTCTCTCTGCTGACCTTGAAGTCGTCTTGTCGTAGGGGCTGACGATTGGTGATCGTCGCGGTATGCCGGGTGTATGAGGTATCCGTAGGGTGGGGGTCTGACCGCGGAGAGGCAAGCACCGGATACAGCGAGTCAAACTTCGGCGTTGAAGTTGTGGATCACGTCCCGGACCCGATCGTCGCTGGTGAACGACACCTCGGCGATCCGTGCCACCGGCATGCCCTGCGCGGACAACAACACCATCTGGGCCCGCCGCCACGTCACCACCGACCCCGTGCCGCGGCGGACGATCCGCAGTAGCCGTCGTCCCTCGCCATCATCGATCTCACGGACCCGAACTCGCTCTGCCCCCGGGGCGGGCGGTTCGGCCGTGCCACTGCGGGAGAGACTGGGGCGTGAGTACCGCACGACGCCGGGCCCTTGGCCCTGGCCCTGACGTTCCTGAGCCGGTCGGCCGTGACCCGCGCGCACTGACTGGCGTGGCCCGTGCCGCTGTCGGTGACGGGACCGTCCAACCCGCCACCGCCGCGCTGCGTCCCTGGAGCCCCGGCCTGCCCGGCGGCGTCTCGGCGGCGGTCCGGCCGACCCTCGTGCCGCGCTGATGCTCGAGCGCGGCGTGATCGTCTCCTACGAGACCATCCGGCGGTGGTGCCTGAAATTCGGGCAGGGCTACGCCAACAGGCTGCGCCGCCGGCGTCCGCGGCCGGGTGACAAGTGGCATCTGGACGAGGTGTTCATCAAGATCGGCGGCGAGCGGAAGTATCTGCGGCGTGCCGTCGACACCGACGGCAACGTCCTGGACATCCTTGTGCAGGACCGGCGTGACAAGGCCGCCGCCAGGCGTTTCTTCCGGAAACTGCTGAAGACGACCGGGCGGACGCCCCGCGTGGTGATCACCGACAAGCTGAAGTCCTACGGTGCCGCGCACCGTGAGGTGATGCCGTCGGTGGAGCACCGTTCCCACAAGGGGCTGAACAGCCGGGCGGAGAACTCCCACCAGCCCACCTGGCAGCGCGAACGCGTCATGAAAGGCTTCCGCAGCGTGGGCGGAGCGCAGCGGTTCCCGTCCGCGTTCACCGGCATCTCACTCCACTTCAGACCCGGACGCCACCTCATGACCGCGAGCCGCCACCGCTTCGAGATGACCCTCCGCCTCACCCTCTGGAACCACATCACCGGCAACACCAGCCTGCCCACCACCGCCTGAGCAACAGGCCAGCCGACGACCTCTTCTTGCCCTCAGCCGATCACACCACCAACAACGTGACAACGCCCACGCGGGCTCTCCTACTCGCTGGTTCATGTCTCTCGTTTGTCTCGGGTTCAGGCGCGGGGATTGAACGGGTCGGCGATGCGGTTTCCCGTGTCGATCCACACGGTTTTGATTTCGGTGTACTCGTTGACGGCCTCAATGCCGTTTTCCCGTCCCAGACCGCTCTCTTTGAACCCGCCGAAGGGCGCGACGTAGTTCGTCTTGCGGTAGTTGTTGACCCAGACGGTGCCGGCCCGCAGGCGCCTGGCCATGCGGTGGGCGCGGGCGACGTCGGTGGTCCAGACACCGGCGGCCAAGCCGAACGGCGTGTCGTTGGCGATCTCAACCGCATGGTCCTCATCGCGGAACGGGATGAGGACCACGACCGGGCCGAAGACTTCTTCGCGAGCGATCCGCATGTCGTTGGTGACACCGGAGAAGATGGTCGGCTCGACAAAGAGGCCCTTCGCCAGCGCCGGGTCATCCGGGCGCTTACCGCCGGTCAGCAGGGTGGCGCCCTCCTTCTGGGCGATCTCGATGTAGTCCAGGACCTTGCGATGCTGGGACAGGCAGGCGACCGTGCCCATCTCGGTCTCCGGGTCGAGCGGATCGCCGATCTTGATCTCCTTGGTGCGTTCCACCAGGGCTGTCGCGAACTCGTTGTACACGTCCTGGTGCACCAGGACCCGCGAACCCGCCATGCAGGTCTGTCCGGTGGCCGCGAAAACACCTGCCAGGACACCGTTGACGGCGTTGGACAGGTCGGCGTCGGGGAAAATGATGTTGGGCGACTTGCCGCCGAGTTCCAGCGAGACGCGCGCCAGCCGTTCCGCGGCGGTGACGGCGATCGTCTTGCCGACCGAGGTGGAGCCGGTGAAGGCGATCTTGTCGATTCCGGCATGCCGGGTGAGGGCGGCTCCGGTGGAGCCCCCACCGGTGACGATGTTCACCACCCCCTCGGGGAAGCCTGCCTCGGTGATGAGCCGGCCGAGGATGAGGGTGGAGACCGGGGTGACCTCGGACGGCTTGATCACCATGGTGTTCCCGGCGGCCAGCGCGGGGCACAGCTTCCACAGCAGCAAGGCCAGGGGGCTGTTCCACGGAGTGATGGCCGCGACGACACCGATGGGTTCACGCACGGTGAAGACGTGCATATTGGGGACGCTGCTCGCGAGCGTCTGACCGTGCATGGTCTCGGCGACCCCGGCATAGAAGTAACAGTGCCCGGCCAGTGCGCGCGTCTGCCCCGCGACCTCGCGGATGAGCTTGCCGTTCTCCAGGACCTGGACACAGGCGAGGTCGTCGGCACGCTCGGTGATCAGATCACCGAGGCGGCGGAGCAGGGCCGCCCGCCGGGACGGCGGCGTGGTCGGCCACGGGCCGCTGTCGAAGGCGGCGCGAGCGGCGCGGACGGCGGCGTCCACGTCATCCTCGCCCGCCAGCGGGACGTCGGCCCAGTGGCTTCCGTCAAACGGGTTGATCGAGTCGAAGCGCCGGCCGTCGGCGGCGTCGGTCCAGCTGCCGCCGATCAGCATCTGGTAGTGCTCGCGGCCGTCCGGTCCGGTCGGGGTGGGGGGCTGGGTCGGGCTACCGGTCGTCATGATCTGTGTCGCTTTCGAGGAGTGTGGCCTGATACGAGCGGCTCGTTATAGTTAGGCCGTGCCTTCGCCGGGCACTGTGGCCAGGGCATCCGCCGTACTGTCGGCGGGGCTGGCCCCGTGATGGCGAGGGCCGGACCGGAGCACGCCTCGGATGGCGACCAGTGAAATTAGTGCGGCGAGAACCATCATGACCCCGAGGGGCCACCACCGGGTACCGGTCGGGCCGGCCTCGGCTATGAGCGGGGTGGGTGCGCTGAAGACGAGGCCGCCGAGCGCGTTGCTGAGGGAGATGAGGGCGGCCGCGGTGCCGTAGATGAAGAAGTCGAACCATTCGATGGTGGTGTGCCGACGAGGCTGGCCAGCGCGGCGCGGCGTGCGGTCGCTGCTGGGAAGTGCGGGGTCGCAGGACGTGGGGTCATCGTCTCCTCATTCCTTCGTGCCGGGTCTGGGTGCGGGGGCAGGGGCTTGTCCGCTCGCCGGCTCAGTGGACGGGCGGGCGGCGGTGCGGGCGGCCGCCTGCTCACCGGCGATGCGGCCGAAGACCAGTGCGCGCAGGACCGAGGTCGCGCCAGGGTAGGCGTGGTGATAGATACCGGCGACTTCACCGACCGCGTACAGGCCGGGGACGGGCGTGCCCTTCTCGGTCAGGACCCGGGCCTTGGCGTCGGTGCGCAGTCCACCGAAGGTGAAGGTGATCGCGCAGGTCACCGGCCAGGCAACGTACGGCGGCTCGTCGATGGGCCGGGCCCAGTTGGATTTGGGCGGCTCGATTCCTGTGGTGGCGACGCCGTCGAGCTGGGTGATGTCGAGGTCGCCGGGCACGGCGGCGGCGTTGTATGTGTCCACGGTTGCGCGCACGGCGGCGGGGTCGATGTCGAGGCGGGCCGCGAGCGCTTCGAGGGTGGGGGCGGTCTCTGGTGACCTGTCGGTCAGTACGGCGCGGTCGATGTCGTGCCGCATGAGCTTCTGGTCGGCGATCAGGAAGGCGAACTGATCGGCCTCGTGCCAGATCCTGTAGGCCACCTCTTCGAAGGTGTTGTCCGGGGTGTCGGCGCCTTCGTCGAGGAAGCGCTGCCCTCGGTGGTCGACGAGGATGCCGTAGGGGTAGGCCATGACGAGCGCCTCGGCGGTGCGGGTCCGGGGGTCGATCGGTTCGCCGTGGAACCGGTCGAACTGCCCGTCGGTGTCCGCCCCGACCTGCATTCCCATGACGATGCCCTCGCCCTGGTTGGCCCTGCCGCCGGGGCTGATGGTGGGCAGATCCGGTCCGTGCTCGCCGAGGTGTTCCCGCAGTAGCTCCGCGCTTCCTTCGAAGCCTCCACAGGCGAGAACGACGGTGGTGGCCCGCCATGCCCGTTCCTCGCCAGTGGCGTCCGTGCCGACCACGCCGCAGACGGCTCTGTCGTCCTGGCGGAGGGCCCTGGCGGTCACCTCGTATTCGATGATGCCGCCGAGTTCGGCGATGCGGCCGCACAGCCGGTCGACGATGGCCCCGCCCCCTCCGGCAGGCATGAGGCGCGGACCCTTGGAGGTGAGGAAGTACGTCGGGCCAGAGGTGGTTTCGACGCCTTGGGCGTGCAGCCACTCCACCGTGGGCTTCGCGTGCTCGCTGAGGGTGCGGATGATCTCCTTGTCAGTCCGGCCGCGGCTGAGCTCGTGCATCCGCTCCTCGAAGTCCGGCGCCGGAGTCCCATCCGGCTGCAGGCGGAAGAACGAGCCCGTCCATGCTGTGTTCCCACCGCGTCGCTGGCGTGATGTGCGTTCCAGGACGACGACGCTCGCACCTGGCGCGGCTTCCAGAAAACGCACGGCCGTGGCCAGACCGCCAGCGCCGCAACCGACGACCACAAGATCAACTTGGATTTCGTTCACTGTCTCTGCCCTTGTGTGTTGCGTGCCTCACAGATTCGACCACGCAGCGGTTTCAATAAACCATTTCCGTGGGCACTGTGTTCGGCTCGCCCCCATAGAAGCACGGGCGACAGTCCCACACAACCCATCAGGCGGTGTCGTCAAACCGTTTTTCGGTTTACGATGTCGGCGTGACCACAGACGAGAAGACCCCGACCGACGCCCGGACCGAGGTGGTCCGCAGCGTCGTCCGCGTTGCCGAGCTGCTGCAGCTCTTCGACGCCTACCACCCGACACGGCCCCTGCGGGACCTGGTGGAACTGACAGGCCTGCCCAAGACGACGGTCGTCCGGCTCCTGGCGACGCTGACGTCACTCGACCTGATCACTCCCACTGGCGAGATGGTTTACGGCCTCGGAGCCGGATTCCTGCGCTGGGTCAGGCTGTCCCAGCGCCTGTGGGAGGTGAACGCCGAGACCCGCGCAGTGATGCGCGATCTGGTGGACGAGTGCGGCGAGACCGTCAACATCTACGTCCGCCAGGACACCGACCGCATCTGCGTCGCCCAAGAGGAGGGCACCGCGACCGTGCGCAGCATCGTGGAGGTCGGCGTCCCCATGCCGCTCACAGCAGGGGCAGCAGCCAAGGTCCTCCTCTGCGACACCCCTGCTGCCGTGTTCGACGAACTCGCAGCGAAGGAGGAACAAGTGGACATGGACGCCCTCAAACGGCAGGTGGCCGCCGTAAACGAGACCGGCTACGCGGTGACACACGGCGAACGCGAGTTCGGAGCCTCAGCAGTCGCCGCCCCCGTCCGCGCCCAGGACGGCAGGGTCATCGCAGCCCTGTCCGCCAGCGGCCCCACCTCCAGGTTCACCGCCGAGCGGATCGTCGACTACGTCCCGGCGGTCACCCGCGCTGCCGCGCGGATCACCGAGACCGGACTGGGCACCATGGAGGCGTTCCTGTGAGCCCGGCCCTCCTCGATGGCGTGCGCGTCCTCGACATGACCAACGTACTGTCCGGCCCATTCGCCGGTTACCAGCTCGCCCTCATGGGCGCCGACGTCATCAAACTGGAAGTGCCTGGCACCGGCGATCTGGCCCGCCAGCTCGGTGCGGACCCCCAACTCAGCAGCGAGAACCTGGGCGTATCGTTCCTGGCGCAGAACGCGGGCAAGCGCTCGGTCACCCTCAACCTGAAAAAGAAGCGGGGCGGCGAGGTCTTCGCGAGGCTCGTCGCTGAGGCGGACGTGCTGCTGGAGAACTTCCGTCCCGGTGTCCTGGAACGGCTGGGCTTCGGCTGGGACCGGCTGCGCGAGATCAACCCGCGCCTTGTGTACTGCGCGCTGTCGGGATTCGGCGCCGACGGCCCGATGCGGGAACGGCCCGCATACGACCAGGTGATCCAGGGCCTCTCGGGCACCATGAGCATCACCGGGACGCCGGACACGGCGCCGCTGCGCGTCGGCTACCCCTTTTGCGACAGCATCGGCGGCATCGCGGCAGCCTTCGCTGTGGCCTCCGCCCTGCTGCGCCAGCACCGCACGGGGGAGGGCGCCCACCTTGACGTCTCCATGCTGGACGCCACCTTGACCTCCATGGGCTGGATCGTCTCGGACTACCTCATCGCGGGCCGCGAGCCGATGCCCATGGGAAACGAGAACAGGACCTCCGCCCCCTCAGGCACCTTCGACACCGCCGACGGCAAGCTCAACATCGCCGCCAACAAACAGGAGCAGTTCGAGGCTCTCTGTGCCGTCCTCGACCAGCGGGAGCTGATCACCGACCCCCGGTTCGTCACCCGGGAAGCCCGCAAGACCAACCGCGACACGTTGCGCAAGGAGTTGGAGAAGACACTGCGGACGAAGTCCGCCGAGGATTGGGACGCGGTCCTGGTACCGGCAGGAGTACCCGCCGCGCCGGTGCTGACCGTCCCCCAGGCACTGAGCTCGCCGCAGGTCAAGCACCGGCGGCTCACACACCGGGTACCCGCGCCGGCCTTGAATGGCCGCGAGCTGACACTGCTCGGCAGCGCGGCACACGTCGACGGCGAGAGCCTGGCCCCGTCCGGGCCGCCGCCCCGACTCGGTGAGCACACCGACGAGGTTCTTCAAACGCTCGGCTACACCCCGGACGACATCGCCCGGCTGCGCGAGGAGGGAGCGGTATGAGCGGCTCGCCCCAGGACACGCCCACTACGGAGCAGGTCACCGGATGGTGGGCGACGGCCATCTCGGACATCAGCCCGGGAGTCATTCGCCTTCGCGGGTATCCCATCCAGCAGCTCATCCAGCACGCCTCGTTCGCCGACATGATCTGGCTCCTGCTGCGCGGCGAACTGCCCAACCCCCGCCAAGCAGCGCTGCTGGAGACCGCGATGGTCGCCGCGGTGGACCACGGTCCTCAGGCCCCCTCGATCGCGGCGGCACGCATGGCGGCGACCTGCGGCGTTGGCCTCAACAGCGCCGTGGCGACGGGGGTCGGCCTCCTCGGTGATGTCCACGGCGGTGCCGGACAGCAGTGCATGGAGATCCTTACGGGCATCCGCGACCGCGTCGACAGCACCGGAACACCCATCGCCGACGCCGTCGGTGAGCACCTCGCCGAACTCCGCGCCGCAGGACGGTACGTTCCCGGCTTCGGACACCGGTTCCATCCCCGGGACCCACGTCGGGACCCGCTCATGGCAGCCCTCACCGACGGCGTGAAGAACGGTGTCGTCGCGGGAGCGTTCCAGGAAATCGGCTTGGAGATCGAACGACAGCTGGCGGCCGGGCGCCCCCGCCCCGTGCCCATGAATATCGACGGCGCGACCGCGATCATCTACAGCGAGCTCGGCTTCGCCCCCGATCTCGGCCGCGGCCTGTTCGTCCTGTCGCGCGCAGTCGGCGTCCTGGCGCACGCCTGGGAGGAGAAGGAGCAGGGGCGACGCATCAAGGGCCCCATTCCCCCGCCGCTCCTCCCCACCTATCGCGGCGCCGGAACACGCGACGTGCCCACCGGCCGATGACACCCCTTGTGTCAACCTCACACCGCGAGAGCCAACGTTTGTGGTTCCGTGAAGCGTTGCACTCCGCCGTGTCGGTCGGGCTGGTAGGGCTCGTAGTTGAGCCAGCACCGGTGGATCACGCGGTCCAGGCACGGGCCAGGACACGGACGGGCCTTGACCCCTGATGTTGGACACACGAGACACTGGATCCTAAGGATTCGAGGACGGACATCTCGTGGTCATGAAGAACTATCCGCCGGAGTT